>PWEO01000112.1 GCA_003553525.1 Clostridiaceae bacterium | reverse complement strand
TCTCCTTACTCTCAGAGTTGACCCCCGACTGGGCGTCGGCAGCCAAAACTAAGAACTTCATCGATGTGCCCTTTGACGGATTTTTAGCCCCGCCTTCAAAGCCAACTTAACTGACTGGAGTACTGTGCCACTGTATTTTATTTATCAGTATACCATAATATAGGAGTTTAATCAAACTACAATGTTCGCTACAATAATACCTAAAATAGCTCCGGCAAAGACTTCGATCGGCGTATGTCCAATCAATTCTTTTAATCTTTTTTCCGTTAAAACATGTCCTTTGACCTTGCTTTCCTTTGACTTCTTTTCTTTTCTCTTGGACTGTAGGTCATCAATAATCTTATTCATAATAATCGCTTGTTTTCCTACAGCTCTACGTACACCGGCAGCATCGTACATTACGACTAAAGAAAATACCAGAGATACTGCGAAAATAGCTGACCCCCAACCATGGTTCAGTCCGATGGTTGTGGTAAGACCCATTACAAAAGATGAGTGAGAACTTGGCATACCTCCCGAGCCTACAAATCGGGATAAGTTAAAATGTCGATCCCGTATTAATGTGTGTAATACTTTAATGGACTGAGCTATAAACCAAGCTACAAAAGCAACTATTAAGTATTCATTTGAAAACAATGAATTTACAAACTCCACAAGGTTTCCTCCTCATACTGTTAATTCTCACGATCCATCAGATAATTGTTCAGCTTTTTTAAAAACTCGGATTGAGGTAAAAATTCATCAAGAAGTTTATTTGAATCTTCGGTTAACTCTTGGATCCTTTTCTGACAAGTGTCAAGACCATATAATTTTGGATAAGTGGATTTTTCATTGGCCTCATCACTGCCGATTTGTTTCCCCATTTCTTTTTGATCACCGATAACATCCAAAACATCGTCTTTAATCTGAAAGGCTAAACCAAGATTTTTGCCTATCTGCTTAATTTTTTTAATATCCTGGGATTCCGCACCGGCGAGTATAGCCCCCGAAACCATTGAGGCTTCAATTAGTGCACCGGTTTTATGAGCATGGATGTAATCCAGATCTTTTGCGGAAATTTCTTGATCTTCGGAAACAATATCTGCAACTTGTCCACCGATCATACCCTTAACTCCTGCAGCATTTCCGATCACTTTCGCTGCCTTTGCAACAACTAAAGGATTTGTTGCTTTCACGATTTCACCGAGAAGCAATTCATAGGCTGTATTCAATAGTCCATCTCCAGCGAGAACAGCCATTCCTTCTCCAAAGACTTTGTGATTGGTCAATTTACCTCGGCGATAATCATCATTATCCATTGCCGGTAAGTCATCATGAATTAATGAATAGGTGTGAATCATTTCAATGGCGGCTGCAAAAGGCAGTGCGTTGGTTATGTCTTTTTTAAAAAGTTTGTATGTGGCCAATAATAATACCGGTCTTAGTCTTTTTCCACCTGCAAATACACTGTATTGCATAGCTTCATACACTAAACGGTTATTTTCTTCTTTGGCTGCTAAATATTCTTCTAAAATATTGTTGATGATATAACCATACTCTTTTAGCTCTTCTTTCATTAAGTTATTCCTCCTTCATATCTTCTATGGTCATTTGAGGATTAGTCTTTTCTAAAAGCTCAATAATTTCCAGGGCTTTTTCTTCACGTTCAGAGAGTAATTTCTGTGCTTCTTGATAAAGATTTGCTCCCTCTTCATAAAGCTTAATGCTTTCATCCAGATCCAGTCCCTCATTTTCTAAAGCTGCAATTACCTTTTCCAGTTTTTTTACGATTTCTTCATAACCAACTGTATTATTATCATTATTACTATTCATTTTTAACGCTCCTTACGTATTATTTCCGTGATTTTCACTCGAACTCTTCCATTTCTTAACGTAATAAAAAGCTCTTCTTCTATCTGAAGTGTATCAATTTTTGTTTGCACTTCTCCATGTTCGTTCTCTATTAATGCGTAACCTCGACTGAGTATGGAATAGGGATTTAGTGTAATGATTTTCAGTCTATAATAGTTCTGTAGAAGTTTTCGTTGTTTCAAATCTTCTTTGATGGTTTTTATAAACTTTTTCTTTGTGTAACTTAGCTTATCTCTTTCCCTGTTAATGACCTTTTCAGGAGAAAAAAATATTAATCGATTTTTTAAAAAATCCAATCGGTTTTTTTCCTCGTGAAATTTATTTTTTAAAAAATAGTCCAGGGATTGTTTTTTCAGCATCAATTTTTCAGCTAGCTCATTTACATCGGGGGCTAAAATTTCTGCCGCCATTGAGGGTGTTGCTGCACGGTAGTCCGCAACATAGTCAGACAAGGTATAATCCGACTCATGACCAACAGCGGATACGATAGGAATTGTACTTTTATGTATGGCTTCAACTACTTCCATTTCATTAAAAGCCCATAATTCTTCTAAGGCTCCTCCACCTCTTCCGACTATTAAAACATCTATTTTCTCATTATCATAAGCAGTATTAAAGTACTGAATCCCTTCTATAATAGACCGACTACCATGAATCCCTTGTACTAAGGCAGGATATAGGATGATTTTAGCTCCAGGGTTACGGCGACGAATAATTGAAACAATATCATGAATTGCAGCCCCGGTTTTAGAGGTTATGACACCGATATTTTTGGGTAGAAAGGGTAGTTCTTTTTTATGCTCATCATTAAAATAACCCTTCTTTTCCAAAGTATTTTTCAGTTTGATAAATTCTTCATATAGGATGCCTAAACCATCTACCTGTATGCTAGTAGCTCTTAATTGGTAAGTACCATTTTTTTCATATAGTGCAATAGAACCTTTGATCACAACCTGTAGACCTTCTTTTAGAGGAGTGCTTAGCATTAACGCATCATCATAAAACATCATTCCCTTAAGATTTGATGTGTCATCTTTTAGAGTGAAAAAAACATGCCCGTTTTGGTGATAACGGATGTTTGATAATTCTCCTTGCACTTTAATATTGTATAAAATGGGGTCGCTATAAAGCAGCCGAGCAATATAACGATTTACTTCTGAAACAGATAAACTTCTAATTTCCATTATATATTAACCGCCTTTATCTCTTGTGGACTCTGTGCTAAACTGATTATTTATTTGAAGCTATAGCGTCTAACACTCCATTTATATATTTTGCTGATTTTTCTTCACTATAGGATTTAGTGATTTCGATAGCTTCATTAATGGATACATTGCTGTCGATTTCTGACATAAAGAGGATTTCTACAGTAGCAACTCGAAGTATGGAAAGATCTACTTTCGAAATTCGATTAAGTTTCCAGTCGGTTAAGTGTTTCTCTATTATTTCATCAATATTTTCATGATTCTTAAGAAATTGGTCGATTATATTATCAATATAGGAATCCTCAACATTCTTTATTAACTGATATTCCTCATTGTTTATCAGTACTTTTCGATCAAATTCTTTTTTTATTTCCATTTCGTATAACACTTTCATACATAGTTCCCGTGCGCTTCTTCTACTCATTACTTGCCTCCTTGTAGTTGATGTACTGCTGATATTCTTTTCCCTGTATATTATGTTTTTATGGTCTAGCTCGGGAAGAGAACTCCTTGAATATTAATATTCACTTTACTGGTTTTTATATTTAATATTTTTTCAATTGTGCGCTTTACATTTTGTTGTATGTCCCAAGATATATCCGGGATTTTAGTTCCATATTCTATAATAACATATAAATCAATGATCATTTGTTGGTTTTTATAACTGATTTTGATTCCTTTAGAGTGTGTTTTTTTTCCGAAACCTTCAATAAGCTCTTCAACGAATCCGGGGCTCATTCCTGCAACACCTTTAATCTCTGTTACGGAAGCTGCAATTATGGTCTTCAACACTTCATCATAAATGTATACTCTGCCACTGCCTACTTTCCAATTAATCATCGGAAGCCTCCTTATAAAATCCATTTTACCATCTACCTAATTATAGCAAAGAGGTTTTCGATTTACAATAATTCTGTTCTGGTCCGAAATATTAATAAAAATGTGTTGTAAGATGAGTAAAATTAAAAAGTTCAATGTTTTCACATTGAACTTTAAATAAATAGTTTAGTTCTCTTCTGATTCCGTTATCTCTACTTCTTCTTCACACTCAGGGCAATGAATATTTTCATCATCGAAAAGATCTTCATCATCAATAATTAGAATTTCTTGACACTTAGGGCATTGAACTTCTAGAGAATCTAGCTCTTCATCAAATAATTCATCCTCCACATCTTCTAAATCTTCATCAATGGTTTCAACATAATCAGTAAGTTCCAATTGATTTTCATCTAATTCGACAATGGCATCTGTGAATTCTTCTAAAGTTTCGATGATCTGAAGCAAAACTTTTCCTTCCTTAGAACTTTCGTTTAATTCCATGCCTTCAGCTAATCCTCGTAAATATGCTACTTTTTCATATAAGTGTTCCATGATTATAGCCTCCTTATTTTTTTTATTTTTTTCATTCATTGTAACCTACATTCTAGAGATATAAGTACCTGTTCGGGTATCCACCTTAAGCACATCCCCTTCATTAACGAAAAGAGGCACCTGAATTGTTGCACCAGTTTCTAAAGTAGCGCTTTTGGTGACATTCGAAGCGGTATCTCCTTTTACTCCAGGCTCAGTTTCTATCACCCGCAACTCTACAAAATTTGGAGCTTCTACCTGAAAAACTTTCCCTTGGTAAAACTTTACATTGGCACTATCATTTTCTTTTAAAAACTTGATAGCATCTTCCACATCTTCTTTAGTAAGTGGAATTTGTTCATAAGTTTCATTGTCCATGAAATAATACAGGTCGCCATCACTGTATAGAAACTGCATTTCTTTAGACTCAATATGTGCTCTGGGGTACTTATCGTTGGGATTAAATGCCCCTTCTTTCGTGGCCCCAGTAACTAAGTTTTTATATTTAGTCCGAACAAAGGCGGCTCCTTTACCCGGCTTAACATGTTGGAAATCTAGTACTACATAAGGTTCACCATTCATTTCAAAGGTAACCCCTTTTCGAAATTCTCCTGCTGATATCATTTTGCATACCTCCAATTATGTTAGTTTAATGATTTAAGTTTATACCGTTAATTGACTGTTATTGGTTTTAACTTGTTGATTTACTAAGAAAACAAAACGTTAACAATGGATTTCTATCAGTTCTTTCGGGGTATTGGATAGAAGCTTATATCCATCTTCCGTTACTGCTAGTAGATCTTCTATTCGTACTCCTCCAAATTCCGGTATATAAACACCGGGCTCTATGGTAATGACCATTCCTGGTTGCATTTCTTTTTTCCCGAGATGATTTACGTGTGGGAGTTCATGGACCTCAAGTCCAACGCCGTGGCCCAGTCCATGTCCGAAGTATTTTCCATATCCTTTATCGGTGATGATTTTTCGGGCGATTTCATCTAATTCTTTTCCTGTTTTCCCGGGATAAACAGCCTTTAAAGCTGTCTCTTGTGCATCCAATACGGTATGATATACTTCTTTTTGCTTATCTGTTGCCTTTCCTAAAACTAAGCTCCGGGTCATATCGGAACAATATCCCTGATAAACACAACCGAAGTCTATAGTTACCATATCACCTTTTTCTATTTTTTTTTCTGAGGCTACGCCGTGGGGCAAAGCAGACCGAAGTCCGGAAGCCACAATGATATCAAAACTAACCTTGGAAGCTCCCATTTTTTTCATGAAATATTCTAACTCCAAGGCGACATCAATCTCTTTAAGGCCGGGCTCAATTTTTTTTATGATGTGAGCATAGGCTTTGTCGGTAATATCGGCAGCATGTTGAATTTTAGTTATTTCTTCTTTGCTTTTGATAGATCGTAATGTGGTCAAGGCTCTTTCTAATGGAATTAACTTTAAATTATTTAGTTTTTCATCAAAATTCAAATACTGTTCATAAGTTAAAAAATCGTCTTCAATACCCAATGTCTTAAAGTTGTAACCATTAATAACATCTGTCACAGGATTATCTTTACTGATTTCAATGATTTTAAAGTTCTTAGTTTCTTTTTTCGCCTGTTCTATGTAACGAAAATCTGTCATAAAAACAAGTTCTTTTTCCGATATCAAAACATAGCCTGTGCTCCCGGTAAACCCTGATACATATTGTCGATTTTCAGGGTTAAATATTAAAATTGATTCTAATTCTTTTTCTTGTAGCATTTTGCGAATGCTTTTCACTTCTGTCATATACCTGACCCTCCTATTGGTAAAATGATAATATAATTATCATACCATATTTCCAAAGCTTTGAACAGAAAATCAGAGAACACTTTAATCGACGTACTCTCCTTCATAGCCTTGATAATAAATTAAAATTTCTGAAGGGATAAATTGATATGTCTTATGTCCTTCCTCTTGATCAAAAGTTACAACAGTAGGGTAGCTTAGGGTTGCAACTATTCGCTTTCGAGCTTCCCTGTAGTGTCCTGTTGCATATAGGGTGATGTCTTCATCCTCAAAGACAGCTTCTAATCTCCACCCATGAGATTCCAAGTAGAACTCGAACAAACCTTCTTCCATACGTACCGTTTGCAGATAGCTATGTTCATTTTGTTTCATTGCATAATCTTTAAAACACAATATGTTTTGTTTCTGCAGTTCTTCTTCCGCATTTTCAGGATTTGTTGCTTCGTCTTTAACTTTAAGGCGATTAATATATTCATATGAATATTTTTCAAAGATGCTATCGATTTCACTTTTCAATACCGCAATGCCGGATTCTCCTAAGTAATAAGCCTTGATACTGCTTTCATTTGATTGATTAATTCTATGATTCAAGGTAAGCAGATTAAGCAATCCAAATATTATAATTCCTAAGAGACCTATGATTATTATAGTTAGTACCGTTGCATATCCTTCCTGGTTTAAGTTGTTCATTTTACCTCCTTGAACAAATACGAATTTTTGATTTAAGGCTATACATTTCCCCCTGCTTATCAAAAGAACTTATAGTTACCTCTAAAAGGATGTCGGGAATGATTTCTCGAACTTCAATATTATCAATGTTTTGCGCAAGAACATTGTGTTCCTTGTTTCGGTTAATTCTTAATTGACGATTTCCTGCGTGGTAGTACAGATAAGTATTATAATGATAAATAATTTTGCCACTAAAATCCATATAACTGGTTTCTCCTTGAGAGTTTTCGCTTCTGATTTGTAAAATATCCGGAAAATATTCGAGCTGTTGTTGATTAAACTGTCGCAGATTTTTTTCAATAAAGTGCATCGAATATTGTAAATTTTCATGAATACGTATTCCTTCTATTTTTTCCTGCCAATAATGAATAGATTGTGAGACAATACCAATATATAAGGATACAAGAAGAGAGCATAGAAGTAATACCAAAATTAATTCTAATAATGTAACTCCTTGATTATTTAGTATTTTCACAATTCTCATTTTGATTACTCCTTTAACAATCATAATTATAAAAATCGAACTAATAATTCTCTCGGTTATAAATTACTCCGGCTTTGATCCTTTTCCCTGAAGAAGAAGTAATGATTAACTGAAGGGTAACTAAATTCGTGTTTTGATGGGGTTCCAAGAATATTTCCACATAATAGCCGTCAAAAATATAGCTATGAGGTATTATTATCTCTTTGTCAGATAACACCATTTCCATATTGCTTTGTAGAGCTTTATACATTTCTAAACTATTTTTGTTTTCATTGGATAGTTCTTCAATGTTATAAATACCATTGATTAAAAAAACCATAGCAATACTTATGATCCCCAATGCTAATAAAACTTCCAGTAAAGTGAATCCTTTTCTATTTTTCATTTGATCACCTGCTTATTTTTATTCTTCCAGTTCCTATACCGGTTTCTAGAATGAATCGTTCGGATTTTCTGTTTTCCACTACGATTCGATTATATCCACTCGCCCCGTTGCGATTAAAATAAACAACATTGAAGGTAGTTATTCTTACGTCAATATCTTCCGGAACTTGAAGTGTATATACTGGTTCCGTGTTATAAAGAAATTTTCTTATGGTAATATTTTTTCCATTGACATCCATACGATAAGTCGTTGATTCATCAATACTTAAATGACGAGCGAGCTTTAGCATATTTTCTATTTCAGTAACAGTTTGATACAGTAGCAGGTCCCCTTCTATTCCATGTTTTTGCGGTATAATTATGGCAAAGATCATCATCATAATACTTATTACTAAAATTAATTCAATTAAGGAAAATCCTTTTTTATTTCTCATAATTTCAGTATTGATTCTTCACATAAATCTTGTTGAAAATATGTTAAATGTAGAATTCCATGAGATTTTTCTTCATCGATAATAATTTTGATACTATCGATACGAATACTATATGGCACATCAAAAAGTACTTCGCAAGGAAAAAAGAAGTTTCCTTTTTCCATAAGGAAATGTATTTCATAGCTTATTGGTTGATGTCTAATTAGGTTATTTGATTCTGGTTGAATTAATTTAACATCGGTGGATTCTGGTGTTTTCTCCTCTTCTAATCGTTGAAACTCTGTGATCTTCCAACCTTTTTTTTGAAAACTTTCTTTAAAATTTTCCGCTATTGTAGCAAAATCCATGGTTATAATTTCCTTCATTTCATTCCATTCATCTTCTTGAAGGGCAATGGAATCGAGATTAAGTTCTATGTTGTTAAAGTAGTCATACTCCAAATACTCTTTATTTAGATGATCTTTTGCTTCAATTATTTCTGCTTGCTGTTTGTTAATTATAAAGCTTTGAAGAAACAAATAAGTAAGTAAAATCCCGATAATAAAAATAAATTTTACGATCCTATTCATTTCTAGATTCTCCTTTCACAGGTGAATTATTTTTTATAATAAACTGATAACGATCCTCTAAGTAATTAACATATTCAACAGGTCCGAATAATCCATAATGAGGAAGATCTAAGTCAATAAAATGTTTATCAATAGCTGTTTTTTTTCGGACAAATCCTTTTACTTCTATAAGCCCTTCATCTAAATATAAAGTTTCCATAGTTATATTGGAGTCTTGGGTAATTTCCTGAATAATTTCAAATGAACTGGTTATAGCTTGATGCCTAGGTTCATTTTCAAATATATGCTTTTTTCGAATGTTTTCATAAGCTTCAAGTACATTTTTTCTATTTCCATAGTGTAATTTTTCAACATAAGGAGAATTTCCCGTAATATCCCGAAGGATTTGTTGCTCTTCTTTTAAACCTTCCAACTTTACTTGATTGTTATAAAATTGCCATGAAAACATAATTGAAAGAATTAAAACCTCTAGAAAAATAAGGAGTAAAAAGTTTCTTCGGCTTCTCTTATTCTTAATTTTATCATTTAATAGGTTCATCAAAGTCCATTCCCCCTAGTGCTATAAAACACTCTTGATATTCGACGATAAATTCATCCTCTATTTCTTCAAAACATGGAAGTTCTTTTAGTAATTCTTGGATATTTCTACAAGTAGGATCATAATAAGGTTTAATGGTTTGATTTATTAATAACTTAATGTTTTTATCGATAAAACTGAAAAGAATCAAAACCTCCGGTACCATTACGTAGTGTTTTAAAAAATAAAAAAAGTTATTGGTTTCTGTTTCCAACTGCTCATCAATATCAATCGATCTTTTCATGATCGGACTTTGATTATGGATTAATACTAAAGTCAAGAAATCATTTGAAGATTCCACATACAACACAAACTCTTTCTTTTCAATAGAAACATCCTCTTTTTTCAGAGTGTTTGAAAAGTACTGATAGGAAGGGCTTAGTGTTATAGGATCTACATTTATGTTCAAACATGATTGATAAATACTGTCGATCGTATCTTGCAAAACACTGATAAAGGATATCTCAGTAGTTTTTCTGTCTTTAATGTATTCCACGTTATAGTCTAGTCCATAACGATTTTTCTCAAAGAGAATCGGTAAAATATTTTCATAATTAAAGCGAATGATGTCTAAATGGTTTAATTTTTCCAGTGTATTGATGCTTTTACGATTTAAGTAGGTATGATGCGCCTCTATGGTTACACATCCTTTATTCTTTTTGAGTCTTTTTTTTCTAAAAATAATCCGCTCTTCGTTAGTCAATTGCAGTTGTATATCACTTCTTTTATTATCCGGCAATGAAATCTCGCCATGGTTTAACAGTTGCCAACAGTTATTTTTCAATTCTACTATAATATATTTCAACACATTCTGATTAAAACTAATACTATGAAGTTTTTTCATAAAATTCCTCCTATTTAAGAATTTCTGTAATAGCTGTATCCAATCCCTTACTACACCAGTAAACATTACTTCCACTAATCACTTGTACTATGCCGTTTTCTCCAATCAACAGTTTCCCGCTTCGACTCTGTATTACAGGACGAGCTTTGAGATATTTTCCCGGTCCGAAAAGATCTTCTAAGGAATTCGGCCACTTTTCATAAACGCTGTAATGAATGTCCATATTGTTTTTTATTAATTTTGCATTATTTACATCAATATTAAGCGCGGCATTTTCACGAATATGGTAGGTTCTTGGTACGGCAATGCCCATTAAAATAGTCAATATTGCTAATACAGTTAACAGCTCAATTAAAGTAAATCCATTATTGTTATTCATAGGGCTCTCCTTATCATGACTCTTACAACATAAACTCATAGGAACTAAAGATCGGCATCATAACAGATACCAAAATTCCTCCGACAACAACTGCCATAAACACTATTAGGCTCGGCTCTAAAAGAGCAATAAATTTTTTAGTTTTTTGATCCAAATCCTCTTGAAGATATTCTGTGATTTTTCCTAATACAAAAACTAAATTCCCGGATCTTTCACCGGCGTTAATCATATTGATAATCAATGTAGAAAAATATACATTCTCAGTTTTTAATGCTTCTGAAAACTTACTCCCTTTTAAAATTTCCCCCTGTATATTTCTTAAAGATCGTTGGAACAAAGGATTATTATGGTTTTCCGAAAGAAAATCCAGGCCATAGGATAAGGTTGATCCACTGTTAATTATTACCTCGAGATTTTTCATGAATTTTAGCAGAGTCCTTTTTATTAGTAGTTTACTGATTATCGGGGTTTTTAGAGCTATTAAAGAAATAAGTTTTTTATTTATATACCAATGGGTTTTCTTATAAATTAAGAATCCAAATACAAGAATCATCGTAAATAGTATATGCCATACTTCTTGAATGAATGAAGAAATAGTAATAATAATTCTTGAATACCAGGGTAAAGAACTTAAACCATCTTCCAAGAAAACGATAAAATTCGGGACGATAAAGTTCGTTGTTACAAATAATGTAATAATAGATAACACTAAAAGAATCGCTGGATAGTATAACAAACTTTTAATTTTATGGTAGAATTCCAAGTCTTTGGAATAATATAGAGAAAGAGAGTTTAATGATTCCACTAAATTCCCACTGGATTCTCCAATTCCTATTATATGGATAAAAAAGGAAGGGAACACCAAGGGATCTAAACTATTTTTAAGGGAATTCCCATAGTAAAGGTTGGAATGGATACTTTTTAAAATTTTTTTTAAAATTCTATCATCTGTATGTTCTTCCATAGACTTTATGGATTCCATAAGTGGAAGACCAGAAGAGGTCATCACTTGAAGTTGATTAAGTATAAGCAGTAAACGCTCTATTCTATTAGTATAAGATTGATAAATCGGTTTATCCAAATAGTTTATAAACTTCCTATTAATATTTAATATAGTATGCTTTTCCATCAACAATCTAGAAATGGCATCCTCTTTGCTATAACCTTGAATTTCCCCTTTGATTATTTTTCCTGAATCTTTAAGTATTTTATACTTATAAATCTTCATGGCTCCCTCCTTTATTGGTGATTGTCTAAAAATAAAAAACGCTTGTATTCTTCTAAAGGGATTATACCTTGTAACAATAACTTTCTACAGTTCATTTGTAATGAGTCATTATGAATTTTTTTTAGTTCCAGTTTAAATTTCTCTTGGTTAAAACCTTTTAGGATTAAAGTTTTCACAGCATCGGTTAGTACTAAAACTTCTGATACTAAGATTCTCTCTTGATACCCGCTATAATTACACAACTCGCATCCTGTGCCGCAATAAAGCTGTTTGTGGTCAATGTCCATGAAAATCCGAGATTCCTCTTTTGTGACTCTATAATTTGTTTTACAGTGCGAACATATTTTTCTCACTAGACGTTGAGCAATTACACCCCCAAGAGCAGCATTTATATAATAAGGTTCCACACCCATATCAAGCAGTCGAGTTATGGTAGAAGTAGCGTTTTTTGTATGTAGAGTACTTAAAACCAGATGTCCGGTAATGGAAGCCCGTATGGCTAAATCTACAGTCTCTTTATCTCTTATTTCTCCAATCATAATAACATCGGGATCCTGTCGAAGTACGTACTTTAAAGTATTAGCGAAAGTAATATTGGCTTTTTCATTGACAAGTATTTG
>PWEO01000199.1 GCA_003553525.1 Clostridiaceae bacterium | reverse complement strand
GACTTTTTTCTCTATAATTTTCTTTTTTCGATTTTTCCTAGAAACATAGGGTTGTGCCCTATTCCACTTTTTGAACCGGCTTTTCCGTGGTATACTGAGAGAAATCTTTCAAAAAGACAGGAGCCTATTCTATGTTACAAAATCAAAAAAATATTCGCATTTGGATCGATGCAGACGGCTGTCCCGTTGTTAAAGAAACCGTCTATGTGGCCAGGGAATACAGTATCCCCGTAACGTTGGTGAAAAATCATGGGGTATATTTAGAAAGCGATTACGCCACAATCATCACCGTGGAAACTTCCAGTGACGCCGCTGATTTTTATATTCTTACCCATATGAACCCCGGAGACATTGTGGTTACCCAGGATAATGGCCTATGCGCCATGGTGCTTTCCAAAAAAGGTCACTGTATCGATCAAAACGGCAAAATCATTACCGAGGACCAAATCGATTTTTTGCTCCAATCCCGACACATCAGCCGGAAAGAACGCATGCAAAATCAAAGAGGTCCTAAATTTAAAAAAAGAGAAGATCGGGATAATCTCCTCTTTACAAAATCACTGAAAAAACTGCTCCGTGAAATCATTTCTTAAACTGTATTTTCTTCGTCACTGCTTCCTATAATTCCATTTCATTCAGCAAGTCTCGGAGTTCCCTAAGCTCCTCTTTTGTAAGGGTTATGCCTTTTCCCATCTTTTCATTATCGGGGTCCCAGTCCCGGATATCAAACTTACCCGGTCGATCGTTCCAGCTCACCAGATTCAGCTCTTTGTTCCATCCCTTCGGGGAGGTGGAAATCACCCCGTATTTTTTTTCGATTTCAAATTTAATTCCCGCCATAGTTTGTACTCCCCCTTTCTAACTATCCAACTATTTAACTTTCCAGCTATCCAACTATTCAACTTCTAACTTTGTTTGAGTGATTCTTTCAAAGATTACGCTAATGCCTATGCTACATTAAGCATCAAACAACAATTTCTCATACCGCTGAAGTTTTTCCTCCAGAACAACTATGGAAACATTCCTTGCTTCCCGAAGGGTTTCCTTCCCTTCTACGGTTAAAAGCACTAAGGGCACAGCAAAAACCCTATACTGCCCTTGGATTACCGGTTGTTTTTCTATATCCACCTTACCTAAGGCTATCCGGGGATGTTTTTTTACCATGGCTTCAAGCTTTGGAAAAAAATCCCGGCAGATCCCTCACTGCTCCGATCCGAAGTAAAGAAAATTCATCGGGTGCTTTCTTCGAAATGTTTCAATTTCTTCCGCTGTCCTTAAAATTTCCATAGAACCACTCCTTTTGCCCTTTATTTACCCTTTTTTTTCATACCGAACCACAACACTCTTCCCCAGGAAATCATTCCCAAATCCGAAGCCAGGTTACAGGAAGGGGTGTTGGTTTCCACTATATGGACATAGGGAGTTTTATCGGTTTCAATCACTTTTTTGATTAAATCCATAGACACTTCCCGGGCCAGGCCTTTTTTCCGATGTTCTTCAACGGTATACATCACTCCCATGGAGTGGTCCTCCCGAACCAAGGCCCAGGATATGGGCTTTCCCTTTTCATCTCGAAGCATGGAAGAGGGTCTGTTTGCAATACACTGTCTTAAATACTCTTTAGAATCTTCGTCGCGATAGGTATAAAAGCGGTCCACAATATCGAGATCCTTTTCCTGAATGGAATCGAGACTCTGGGGATGATTCCGAAGGTAATCCTCATGGCGCTCCTTTGGCAGATAATATAAATAACAAGGCTCCTCCCAGTCTTTTTCGTAACCGGGAAGGTGGTTTTGAACCTCCTTTGCAATATCTAAGGGAATGCCGCAAAAATTGGCTTCCTCTGGAAAATCAAAATTCTTCAGCATTTTATGTAGTACTTCTTTTTTCGGGGAGAATATAGCATGCCACTCTCCATCCTGTAGAATAAAACCTTGGGGGGTTTCCTTTTCATCGATAAAAAGGGTTTTTTCCTCACTGTTTCGAATTCTGCCGATGACGTTGATGTTTTCCATTTTGTACTTCTCCAGCATTCCCTGAACCTTATAAAACTCCTTTGATTCTACCATTTTCCACTCTCCTCACCTTTCATTGGTTACTGCTTCTATTTTCATATTATCTTTGATAATTCCGCTTAAGCCCCGCTTTCTAAACCATCGGCCGATGACCGCCGCCTCAAATACTACGGACAGGGCGATGGCAATCCAAACTCCGATTTCTTCCAAAGAGGTGTAGTTCCCCAGATATACCGCCAGGGGGATCTTTACCAACACGTTACCCACAATGGCGCTGATCATGGGAGGCATGGTATCTCCCGCTCCCGTAAAGGCGCCCCCTAAAACGATGGGGAAAACTACGAAAATCACCCCCAAATAGCAAATACGAAGGTAATAAACCCCGATTTGTATCAGTTCCTCACTGGAGGTAAAAATCATCATCAGATAGCGGCCGAGGACCACATAGAGTAAAAAGAATACCCCCATATTTATCATGGCTAAAGTCAGACCCTTTCTAACTATTTCATAGGCTTTTTGCCGATCCCCTCTCCCAAGGGATTGTCCCACCAGTACAGAAACCGCAATTTGCAGTCCCTTTAAAAAGATAAAAATGAATTCGAAGAGCCTGCCACCAATGGAAAAAGCCGCCGCCGGAGTTTCTCCAAGACCCAGGACGATTCGCATCATAATCAGGCCCGTAATCGGTCGTACCATCATTTGTACCATGGAATACCGCCCGATTTTTAAGATGGCCTTGCAGGTTTTGATCCGGAGTCCCTGCCCCTTCGCTAAAAGCTCTCTAAAGGGAAGGACTTTTCTACCGATCAGCACTGTCATCAAAATCAGCCCTAAGACTTCCGAGAGCAACGTGGCCAGAGAGGCTCCCTCGATGCCGAAGTTTAATTCCACGATAAATACGTAATCCAGGAATATATTCATTCCGTTCATGATCAAAAAAATAATTACGGGATTTTTTGTATCCCCGGTGGCTTCGGAAATTGCTTTCGCTGTAACGTTGAAAAATATAAAAGGGATCGAAATAAAGGCGAGACGTAAGTATTTCACCGCTTCCCCCAATACTTCGGGAGAACTGTCCCCGAAGATGCTCAGAACCCCTTCGATATTTTGGTATAAAAGGATCCCCATCACAATCCCGATCACCCCGGATAAAAACAGTGCATTTTTGGCCACATCCTTAACATCCTTAGGACTTTCGGATCCGGTGTACTGGGAAACCAGGGCAATAGCCCCGGTAGATAATAAAAAGGGCAGCACTCGAACGACCCCCATTAAAGCGGTACTGGCTCCCACTGCCGCGGTGACGGTTTCTCCCAAGAGTTCTGAGACAAACCAGATATCCACCAACATCATAAACGTATGTAACAATTGGCCTATCATAATGGGATAGGCAAGGAGCCAAATCATTTTCATGGTTTTTTCCCGGGTATTTTGTATAGTAATATTAGGCTTCAAGGCTTTACCCCTCTTCTTTATTTCGCTATGCCAAATATATGCTTTTCTATTATAACAAGTTTTCACAATATCCGAAAGACCTTCCGGGGAAACTACAAAGAAAAACCCCGAATCCTTTTGGATCCGAGGTCTCTATTCCTTTAGCTATTCCTGAGCCGGCAGTAAATATTTTTTCTTGGTAAAATAGGCTCCCAGTAGGGCGGCACTGAGAATTACCAGAGGCAGTGATACGCCTAATCGAATCAGAGTAAAACGAACCCCTAATATGGATGCTTCCATAATACTCATGGGGATCATCACGAGCGATGCGGCAGTGACGTAGGTGAAAATTGAATTGTAGTCCGCCCCTTTATGATATAGGGAATTGGCTACGGGAAAGGCTACGAAGGTTCCACCCACCGTGGTGGCCGCCAGTAAGATTCCGTAGATATAACGCTTCGGTCCCGATACTCCGCCAAAGTTTTTTTCGATGGTCTCCCGCTTCGCCCACACTTCAAATATACCGATTAACAAGAATGCAGGAGGCAGAATCCGAAGCATATCCCAGGCGAATATCCAAAAGTTATCTCCCACATCCATGCCAATCTGAAAGTTAGTTACATAGGACAGGGCGATTACCAATAGAAAAATCCCAAAACCAAGATAGCTTTTCATTGCTTTTGTCATTTATATCAACTCCCCGTAAAAGAGTCCCATGGAAAGGGCAATAATCATGGCAATTCCAAAGGCTGTTACATTTCGTATTATGGTGGAGCGTTTACCAAAGTATTGTTTTTCCACGGGATAAGTGGCAACTCCCACCATCATCAGGGTGGTCACAAAAGCGGCGATTACCATATAACTGACCCCTTGTTCTAAAAATACGCCGGCTAAGGGATAGGCAATAAATCCGGGCATCATGGTTATAGACCCGAAAATTCCTGCGATGAAGATCCCTAAGTAAGAAGAATTTTCTCCCAGGTACCGGGCAATAATTTCGTTGGGTACCAGTAAAACCACGGATAAAATCATCAGGATTTTTAAGTAACCCGGTAAAATCTTCATAAACTTCTTCCAGCCGATTTTAACGGCTTTTATTGTTCGTTCCCGATCAATTATTAATGAAATTAAGAATGCAACTGCTGTTACTGCATACAGTCCGATCATTGAACACACCTCCATATCATTTTACCCCGTAGGGTAGGGGGGTATGGTATATATATTATCAGCTTTTTTGATTTCTGTCAAACATAAAGCCCTTATCCATCGGAGTTTTTGATCTTTGCCATTTTTACATTGAATACTGCAAAAATAATCACCAGGATAAAGGTAAGCCAGGATACAAAGGCGTAGGGAGCATATAGAAAAGGGCTGATACCCAACACCGAATACATGAAGGCTCCGCTGCTGTTCCATGGGACGAGGGGAGAGGTTAAGGTTCCTCCGGCTTCCAAAGCCCGGGTTAAATTCTTATTATGAAGCCCCAGTTTTTCATAGTATTTTTCGTACATCTGTCCCGGTAGCACCACGGATAGATATTGGTTTGCGCCGAAAATATTGATAAAAATCGAAGTGAATACCGTAGCCGCGACTACGCCCCCCTGGTTTTTCAGTGCAAATAAAAATTTACCGATAATTCCCTTTAAGATTCCCAGATCGTTCAGTAGCCCGCCGAAGCCCAGGGCAAGAACAGCCAGTACCACGACGGAGTACATACTGCTCATGCCTCCTCCCGAAAGCAGTTCATCCATCTCCGACCACCCGGTACTGACTTCAACACCGGCGTAGAGGGTATGGACTACTTCTCCAAAGGTTTCCCCCTGCACGGCAATTTGAAGGATCCCTCCTGCTAGGGCTCCCAGAAACAGTCCCGGGATGGCCGGCACTTTAAAGATCACCAGCAGGATTATTACTATGGGTGGGATTACCAACACCGGGGTTATATGAAAGGCCTCCCCTATGGCTTCTTGATATTCTCCAATTTCCAGCATTCCTTCCTCCACATCCAAAGCCCATATACTCATCCCTGTATAGAGTCCCAAGGCGATGAGAAAACTGGGAAGCGTGGTATAGAGCATATGCTTGATGTGTTCGTATAAATTCACATCCAATAAAGAAGGGGTCAAGTTTGTGGAATCCGACAGGGGAGACAATTTGTCCCCAAAAAAAGCTCCGGAAACAATGGCTCCCGCCACCATGGGCCCGGGAATTCCAAGCCCCTGTCCGATCCCCATACTGGCTACCCCGATGGTTCCTGCAGTAGTCCAGGAACTTCCCGTTAGCACTGACACCACCGCACAGACCACTAATAGCATCGGCAAAAACCAGCTGGGATGAAAAACTTGAAATCCCACTAGCATGATCCCCGGAACTACCCCGGAGGCGGTCCAGGTGCCGATCAGCATTCCGATAATCAAAAGGATCATCACAGCGGAAATTCCTTCTTGGATATTTTTAACCAGACTTTCTCTTATGTCCTTCCACGGCCATCCATAGATCACTCCGATCAGGGCGGCAAGCATAATTCCCACCATCAAACTGGGATGGGGCTCCGCTTCATATTGAAGAATGGTATAAAACAGCATTCCTCCCACCACAACAATGGGAATCAGGGCTACGGGAAAAGGGATTTTTTTTCGGTTGTTCATCGAGGTCTCTCCTTTTTTTGAGTTTTATTGACCATCTCTACTCCGATCCAGTTTTTATATGATTCAACTAATCAATTCTCCACTTCATAAAAGACGCTTTCTGTTTTACAACGGACTGTTTTGCAATCATAAGTAGGTTGTATTCCTTTATAAAAAATTTCATACCCAATTTTTTGCCCATTAAAAAACCGATAGCCCTCGGTGCGCTATCGGTCAAATAATTTACTGTTACCCCAGTTTATCCCCTTTTTTTACCTTTTCCTCCGGTCGGATCAGGACCACTCCCTTCTCACTGTAAACCCCCAGGACTAAGGCTTCGGATAAGAGTTTTCCGATCTGTTTCGGAGGAAAATTCACCACGCCCAGTACCTGTTTTCCCACCAGTTCCTCGCAGTCATAACAATCGGTAATCTGGGCACTGCTTTTTTTAATCCCGATTTCCTCACCGAAATCAACAACTAATATATAGGCGGGCTTTCTTGCTTCTTCGTAGACTTTCGCTTCTAAGACCTCTCCCACCCGAATGTCTACTTTCATAAAGTCTTCAAAACTTATGGGATCCTTCATCTGCATCATCCTCTCAAACTTATCGATCTCATAGGGCTGATATCTCTACTGCAACATATGTTTATACAAACAAAAGTTTTATTACTCTATCGAGTAATATTTATTTGGTGTAATTATCAAAATACCCTTGGATATACACCACGGGAGTACCCTTATCGCCGCTTCCCGAGGTAAGGTCCGCTAAGGATCCGATTAAGTCCGTAAGCCTTCTCGGGGTGGTTCCCTGGGCTTCCATGGCACCCTTCAGGTCCGGTGCTTTGTTTTCGATATGCTTGGAAATCGCATCTTTTAAGGCTTTTCCCGAAAGATCGGCGAAGTTGTTGTCCGCAAGGTACTTAATCTTCAGTTCATTGGGTGTTCCTTCCAGTCCTTTGGTAAAGGCGGGGGACACCACGGGATCTGCAAGTTCCCAGATTTTCCCCACGGGATCTTTAAAGGCACCGTCTCCATAAATTAGAACTTCCACGGTTTTTCCGGTTTTCTTTAGAATTTCCTCTTGAATATGGTCCACCACGGCTTGTCCTTTCCGGGGAAAGAGCTTTACTTTATCCTCCGTGGCCTTATTGGAACCGAGGAGCCCGAATTCTTCATTGTATCCGTTGCCTTCAATAGATCGGGTCAGCAAATCGTCTAAGCCGAAAACCTTATTGGCTCCTTTGCTTTTTAGTATTCTTTTGGTTCTTGCCCGGGTGTGAATATCGCAGGTTAACACATCTTTTGTATGATCCAGGATGGTTACGGGGTTATTGGAAAAAATCACTTCACACTCAACCCCGTAGGCTTCCACTAAGGATTTATAATACGCTACATAATCCACTCCCGTAAAGGTGTGTTTATTGTAGCCGAATAAGTCCCGGAATTCCTTCTCGGTCAATACATCGGTCCAGGGATTGACCCCTTTGGCATCTAAAATATCCAGATCCATTAAATGGTTTCCCACTTCATCGGAAGGGTAGCTAAGCATCAGCACCACTTTTTTTGCCCCTTTGGCAATTCCCTTCAGGCAGATGGCAAAACGGTTTCGACTTAAAATCGGGAAAATGACCCCGACGGTTGATTCTTTGAATTTCTCCGCCACGTCTTTCCCGATGGCATCGATGGTCGCGTAGTTCCCCTGGGCTCTGGCCACAACGGATTCCGTTACCGCTACGATGTCCCTGTCCCCAACCTCATAGCCTTCCTGCTTCGATGCCTGCAGTACGGTATCCACCACGATTTTTTCCAAATCATCCCCTTGATTGATGATAGGGGTCCTTAATCCTCTTGTAACGGGGCCGATAATTCTTTCCATATAATGTCCTCCTAAAATTCACCGGTTACGGTTTTATATATTTTATTTTCCAGTGTATCAGTATATCGGTTTTTCAGAAAAAAGACAAAAGAAATCAACGGTTTTTTAAAATTTTATCCACCTGGGGGGCCCGCAGGTGATGGGCAAAGAATCTTTCCTCCCCCACTAAAGGCCTTAGATACTTTCGGAAAGCTTCGGTGATATGATTTCCCTCTTGGTTGATAAAATGATCCGGCATGGACTTCGTATATTTCGCCACTTTTTCCAGGGCGGTCAGCTGATAATCCACGGAGTAATCCCCGGTACGGTGGATGGTTACGGAGCCGTCCTGGTTATGCCACAGGGCAAACTGGGCGGCCTTCTCTCCCACTTCCCGGGCTTCATGTTGATCCACTTCCGACACACAACCCATAAAGGACCGCTGTAAATAACCGAAGGTGTCGGATCGTACCCGTTTGATGTTTAAGTTCTCCTTAACATAATTCACCAGGTTTTCTCCCAGGGCTCCGGATCCCGATAATACAATGTTTCCATGGGCATCATATTCCGCCTTTTGAATCAACTCTTTGACCACGGGTTCTCCCTTATCATTTTTAATTCCTTCGGAAACCGCCACCACACATCTTCCCCATTTATCATAAACCTCTTTGACTTCCCGTAAAAATTTCTCCTTGGAAAAGGGCCGTTCGGGAAGATATATGAGATGGGGGCCGTCATCAAAATACTTTTGGGCAATGGAAGAGGCCGCGGTTAAAAAGCCTGCATCTCTTCCCATAACCACCCCGATGTACACCCCGGGCAGGGCCCGGTTATCGAGGTCCACCCCGGTAAAGGCCTGGGATACAAATTTTGCCGCGGAACCGTATCCCGGGGTATGATCGTTAATCAGCAAATCATTGTCGATGGTTTTCGGTATATGAATGGCCCGAAATTCATAATCGGATTTACGGGCGTACTCGTTTACGATATGCACCGTGGATGCGGAGTCGTTTCCTCCGATATAGAAAAAATACCGTACATCATGGGCTTTCAGTACATGGAATATCTCCTTACAGTATGCCTCATCCGGCTTATCCCGGGTGGAGAGCAGGGCCGAGGCCGGGGTTCTTGCCACACTCTCCAGGTTATGGGTGGTTTCCTGACTGAGATCTAAAAAATCCTCATCAATAATCCCCCGTACCCCGTGAACTGCGCCGTATACCCGCTCCACCTGTTTGAACTTACGGGATTCTAAGGCAACTCCCACTAAGGATTGATTGATCACTGCGGTAGGGCCACCGCCCTGGGCGATTACTACTTTACCTTTTAATGTCATATTCCTTACCTCCTTTAATTTCTGTATTCCCTTATCCGCTCGTACTATTTCCAGTCAAGGCTTTATTTTTCAGTACCTTCAGACTCCTGGGAAGAATTTTTCTCCGCATCGGCCACTTCATGAATTTTAAGCCTTTTGATCCGTTTCTTTTCTTCCACCACCACTTCAATGCCTGCAGTGCTTCCCCGTTCTTTAAAGGTTTCACCGGTTTTCTTATCCAGCAGTTCAAATGTCACTTCTCCCGTGACTCCTTCTTTAATCACCCGGTCCATTTTCCCCTCTCTCGGAGCAATCAACTCTTTTTCCTGATCCGGTAGGGCGGTTACCGTAAGTTTTGCCCCTTTATTTTCCGCAACAAAAGATATTTCCTTTCCTTTACGTTGAAGCTCGGAAATTTTCGTACCGTTATACGTAGCGAAGCGGTACTGCTTCTTCTTATATAGCAAATTTCCGATATGACCCTGAAAAGACCTTCCGAGAAAGGGTATATGGGCAATGGAAAAAAACAGTGAGGTTTCCGGGGTATCAAAGGTGTTACACTGCATCCAAACATATTCCTCGGGGAAAGAGGTTCCCCAGTCCTTTTCGATATACCCCCGGCCGTAGTTAAACTTCAGACTTTGATCGTTCATCTGAATGGTTCCCATAATATCATGATTCATACTGACTACCCCGTGATTGCACTGCATCTTCGGCAGATAAGCAAAGGGACCCATAATTGACGGAGCGAAAAAGCTTCTTTTAATGGGAGTAAAGGGATGAATTTCCAGCGTCCCCTGAAAGAGTCGTTCCTGATCTTTCAGATCCAGAAAGATTTTTTTCTCTGTAAAAATGGATTTTCCCACCTGCACTTTAAAGGGCTCTTTCTGATAAGTAAAAGCCTCTAGGGGAAACCGAACATAGCCGGTTACCAGTTCTCTTTTCCCTTCCTCATCAATATACGATAAAATGTACTGAATAAAACTGTGTTTATCCCGGTCGAACAAACTGATACCCGGTATAAGGCTCAGGGTGATTTCTCCCTTCTGACTTACCTGTTTATAATACCATCCTTCAAAATAATTCCGCTTAGTTAAATTCCCCTGGAACTCCATGGGGTTTTTCCGCTTTGTTGGCATAGCATCTTCTCCTTTATTCAAGCTGTGTCTTCCTTCAGAACTCGCATCTTGTTTTGAATCCTTTTTCCGATGAATATTATCCCGTAAGATCATCTCTTTTCTATCTATACCCTATACTTATTCGATACTCACCTTCTTTTTTCCTTTATTTCCTTTGAAGAAATCTATGTTATAATACCCATAATACTAAGAAAACGGAGGTAACCTAATGATTAAAGCAATTTTTTTCGATTTGGACGGTACCCTGATCGATACCATCGAAGATATCGGTGATTCCATGAACCGGGTACTGAAAAACCGTGGTTATCCCACCCATGAAATTTTCCGCTATAAAATTTTTGTAGGAAACGGCATGCCCAATACGGTAAAGCAAGCCCTCCCACAAAACGAAAACCTTCCGAAAGAAGATATCCATGCCATGATTCGGGAGATGAAATTGATTTTTGCCGAAAACTGGAAGAATAAGTCCAAGCTGTATCCCGGGATAAGGGAAGTGTTAACAAAGCTGGAGCAGGAAGGTTATCTGTTGGGGATCCTTTCCAATAAACCCCATGAATTTGCTGTAACCACCTATGAGTATTTTCTGAACTCCTGGGATTTTAAAGTGGTCCAAGGTTATGACCCCAAAGTTTATCCTTTAAAGCCGGATCCTACTGCCCTACTTTCTCTTATGAAGAAATGGGACCTTAAAAAAGAAGAGGTTCTGTATGTCGGGGACTCCGACGTGGATATTAAAGTCGCCATAAATGCCGGCGTGAAAAGTGTCGGGGTTTCCTGGGGATTTCGGGGAGCCAAGGAGCTTAGAGAAAGTGGGGCGGACTTTGTGGTGGACCGGCCGGAGGAGATTTTGGAGATTGCAAGAAAGGCCCTTTAGGAAATTCCTAAGGGCCTTTTCTTACTTTACTGCTATTCGGATGTTATTGGGATGTAAATAATGCAGGCAAATTAAATCTTGTAACTCTGATTTCATCCGATAGACGAATGAATGTATTTTACTGTTTCAACTAGGGAAGGGGCAGAAGCACGGTATCGATCACGTGGATGATCCCGTTGCTTGCGGAGATGTTCGGAGCCACGATTTCTGCTTCCTGTCCGGCTAGGTCGGTTATTATTCCACCATTACTGACTGAAAAGCTTGCACCCTGTAATGTGGTGATGGACCGATAACGAACCCGAGGTACCACACTGTTTGCTGCCCGTCGGCCTTCAGCTACGTGATAGAGAAGAACTTCAAGAACTAATTCTGGATCGATGTCTTCAATCTTCTGGACTTCATCACCCAAAGCATTGTAAAGAGCAAAAAAGGCTTCGTTAGTAGGTGCAAAAACCGTGAATTGATCGGTACCTTCACTAAAGAGTTCTACCAACTCCGTGCCTAACTCTTCATCAACGAATACCAGAGCACCCACAAGTTCGCTAAATCCGGCACCACTGGCGATGGCTGCGATGGAGTCCTCACTGGGGGCGGGAGACCGGTTAGACATATTCCCATGTCCAGCGGCAAAAGCCGCACTAGCAGACGCAACTACCATTACTACAACTAATAAAATTACCAACGCTTTTTTCATTTTCCGTTCCTCCTTTGTTTTTGTACTGCACTTATTATTTTCTACCCCCACCCACGCAGGGGCTATCCGACTCTTTTAAAGAATTACCTACCTTTCTACCATCCCCATTATATACAGTTCCTATTTCCCGAGTTCATTTAACCAGATTGCTTATGTTTTGTTCCATTCCATCATACCCACCAGGTACTTTTAGAATTCCACTCCTAAATGAAACTCTACAACGAGGCAGCTCCAGTAAGCTCACTGGAGCTTCTCCTCTTTTCTGCTTTTCTAAAAGCATCTATCAGCCTGTTGCTTTACAGGATCCGTTACCGTTGTATCATTATATCCTTGCCTGTCAGTTCCGATAGACATGCCATAACCGTCTTTATTTACAATAAGCCAAGATTACTGAACTTTATTCTGTCATATAAGGTATTCTGACAACCCCATGGGCTGCAACAAAGAAACCAGCATCCACATTGACTTCGACAACTGCACCGTCAGTATATGGGAATTGTCCCGGTGCCGAGGTATAAACCTCTCTTCTACCTTGTCGCACCATTGGAAG
>PWEO01000034.1 GCA_003553525.1 Clostridiaceae bacterium | reverse complement strand
TATTTTGTTGGATTTTTAGCGCAGTTTATTATAGCGATTTGGTATGGCATCTTAGTATGGCGTTTTATTATGACTATTTTGTAAAAAATTCTACATATCTTTCATGATTTCCAATAACCTCTTATTGATAAACAGCTTGTCTTTACCTCTTACCTCAACTTCCAGTATCCCGGACTCTGAAAGTGCATTCAGATAATTTGAGGCTGTTTTCCTCGTTACATTCAGTCCCTTTTGTACATTGCTTATTCTTGTATAGCATTCAAGAAATAAAATATCCAATGAGTTTTCGGAAGTTTCCTGAATTCCTTTTAGAATGTAAAGGACCCATTCTTCCCAATTACCTTTGCCGGGAATATCATTTAGTAAGCTATAGTATTCTTCTTTTGTTGAAAGTATATATTTACTCAGATATAGAATGGGTGAATCTAACAGTCCACTCATCACTAAAAAAAGCTCATTGATTATCCTGCCGGTTCGTCCATCTCCATCATAAAAAGGGTGTATACTTTCAAATTGATAATGGATTACAGCAAGCTTAATTAAGGGATCAACTTCATCATCCCCGTTAATATAATTCTCTAAGTTTCCCAGTAAATTTCTAATCTCATTCTCTGTTGACGGTGGTGTATAAACAGTTTCTCCGGTCTTCTCATTGATTAATTTGGTTCCGCCCTGTTTTCTTATTCCGGATTTATTTTCTTCAATAATTCCCTGTACTTCCACAATCATATTCGTTGTTAGAAGTCCCTTTTCTCTAATCAGTTCAATTCCTCTCCACAGAGCTTCCTTATAATTTATAACCTCTTTCGCCGCTCCGAACATATACTCTGACTTGGGCAGAGCATAGAACAAATCATCATGCGTGGTGATGATGTTTTCAATCTCAGAACTTTCCTTCGCTTCCTGCAACCAAAGGGGACGCATCAGCAATTGTATGATGTGGTTTACTGCCACCCGTTGGCAGGGGATATTAGATCACCTCTATGTATAATTCGATAAAACCTGCTTTAATTCCTTTATTTTTTAAGTTAATATTGCAAAAATCCTTCGATATTATTCGGATAATAAAAGTCTCTTAGATTATTAATTTATTTGCCACAGACAAACCCTCGTAGTATAATGACAAATATCCCCCCTAGGGGGTTAATGAAGTTAGGAGGTTCAACATGGCGGAGACGGAAAAGAACCTGAAAAATACAATACTGAACTTTTTTAAGGAGACGAAAATCGCAAGTATATTTCTCTTGGCCATACCGGCGATCATTGAAAACATCTCTCAGGTAATGATCGGTGTGGTGGATGTGTACTTTGTGGGACGACTGGGAACCGAGGCCATTGCCGGGGTCGGGGTTACGAATTTGACGATGAACGTGTACATCGCTTTTTTCTTGGCCTTAGGAATCGGGACCACCGCCGTGGTGTCCCGGGCCATCGGAGGGAAAAATCTAAAGAAGGCGGGGCACGCCGTAAAGCAGTCCGTGATAATGACCGGAATCATCGGCGGGATCTTCGGGATCCTGAATCTGATCTTTGCCCGGCGGATATTACTGCTCTTGGGTGCGGAAGAAGGGGTTATCGCCTATGCGATTCCCTATTTTCTAGCGGTTGCGGTGCCCTCGGTCTTTCTCGGACTCAGCATGGTGCTTGCCAGTGCCCTTCGGGGTGCGGGAAACACAAAATCCCCGATGAAGATCGGTATTTTTGCCAATGTGGTAAACGCCGTTTTAGACTATGTGTTGATCTTCGGTATCTTTAACTTCGGGGGCCTGGGAATTTTAGGTGCGGGCCTTGCCACCACTTTTTCAAGGATTCTCAGTGTGGTATTATTAGTACATACCTTAAATAAGGAAAAAGGAAAGATTCATGTAGCATTTTTTGAAGACTGGAAGCTGGACCTGAAGATGTTTAAAACCCTGACAAAAATCAGCATCCCCGCAGCGGTGGAGCGGCTGATTATGCGATCGGGACAACTCGTCTACGGAGGAATGATCATAAAAATCGGCACCGAGGCCTACGCCGCCCATAACATCGCCGGTACCATCGAGACCTTCTCGTACCTGCCAGGCATGGGATTCGGAGTTGCCGCCGCCACATTGGTGGGACAAAATCTCGGTAAGGAAGATAAGGACGAAGCCCAAAGAGCGGGACTGATGTCGTATTTAATGGCCACCTTATTTATGGTGATCATCGGCGGGGTGTTCTACATTTTCGCACCCTTTTTAGCAGGGCTCTTTTCCGAGGACCCGGCCGTTATTGACCAGGTCGTCCGGGTGCTTCGAATTATTGCGCTGTTTCAGCCCTTCTTAGCCATTACCTTAGTTACCACCGCCGCGCTACAGGGCGCCGGGGATACGAAGTTCCCCATGTACTCCTCCCTACTGGGAATTTGGGGTGTACGGGTGGTAGGAGTTTATATCCTAAGCATCCGTATGGACTACGGCCTGGCCGGGGTTTGGACCGCCTATGCCATTGATATTACCCTTCGGGGCATTATTTTAATGATCCGTTTCTTAAAAGGAAAGTGGAAAGATATTGAAATCGAATAAAACTAAAAGGAGGAATAGTTAATGGAGAAACATAGCCATCCCAATCAAAAGCAGCTGATTAACCGGATGTCCAGAGTTGTGGGTCATGCGGAGTCCGTGAAACGAATGCTGGAAGAAGAAAAGGAATGCAGCGATATTTTAATCCAGATTGCCGCAGTAAAATCCGCGTTAAACAACGTGGGTAAACTGGTATTAAAGGACCATATGAACCACTGTATCGTGGATGCGGTAAAAAACGATAATCCCGAAGCC
>PWEO01000056.1 GCA_003553525.1 Clostridiaceae bacterium | reverse complement strand
GTGAGGATTTTTATACAGGTAATTTTTTTACAGAACGAACACAGCAAGAGGCCTATCAAGATTATTTTTCCGATATGAAAGCTTCAATTATTGCCTATGATCATTTTCAAGTCTTCGGCCATATCGACGTGATTAAACGTTACGGAAATTACCCTAAATCCCTTCCCTATGAGTATTACCGGGAATCGATTCGGGATATTTTATCTATATTGATCAAAAAAGGCAAAGGAATAGAACTGAACACTTCCGGCCTTCGTTACGATCTCGGGGCTTTTCATCCCTCTTCAGATATTTTGAAGGATTATAAAGATTTAGGCGGAGAAATCATAACCCTCGGGTCAGACTCCCACGTCAACGACGGTACCGGAGCCTTTTTCTCTGAAGCTATGGAATCACTTGAGTTTCTAGGCTTTAAATACTATACCAGTTTCAAAGCCCAGGAACCGATATTTCATAAAATCTCCACTTCTTTATAACCGACTGCAAACCATGATTTAAGGATCCATCCCTAAATCATGGTTTTTTTATCTTGATAAATTTCATAATAAAGTGTATGATTATTTTGCAACGTTAATGTTTTAACAATAATCGAATGGAGGTTTTATTATGGAAACTTTAGAAAACGTGGAATTTCGAGGACTCCGTGTAGGAGATGAGGCGTTTGACGAAAAGATAGTAACCTTGGAGGATGTCCAGACCTTTGCCAAGGTTACCGGCGATCACAATCCCGTGCATTTGGATGAGGATTACGCCAAGGATACCATGTTTAAAAAATGCATTGCTCATGGTATGCTTTCCGCCGGTCTGATCTCAAAAGTGATTGGAACCCAGCTTCCCGGCTACGGAACTATCTACTTAGGTCAAACCCTGAATTTCAAAAAGCCGGTATACATCGGGGATACTATTACCACCGTGGTATCCATTAAAAAGATTAATCCGGAGAAGAAAATACTGATCCTGGATACCTACTGTAAAAACCAAAAAGATAAAGTGGTGCTTGAAGGCGAAGCCACGGTAATGCTTACGGACTAAAAGCAATTTGATAAATAAAAACTACTCCGTAGAAGACCCTTCCACGGAGTAGTATCTCAGTTTTTTTCCATTAATCATACTTTATTAACTAAAACTTTCAAATCTTCCTTACCCGTTATCCTGATTATTTGGGTCCCCTTGCATGATCGGGTTTTCCCCATCGCGGTGGTTCCGCAGGCCGGTTGGGCTTCCCGGGTTCTTCAGGTCTCCGAGACCGATCGGAAGGCTTAGGCTCATCCTCTTCTACGTATTCCGTTATCCGACCTTCAATATCCATTTCTACTACTTCCATTTCTCGGATATATTCTATAACAATTTCCGATAAGGCGTTTAACTCTGCAATAAGTTCTGCATCGGAGAACATGGTATAGCCGTCTCCTCCCGCAGCTAAGAAATCGTTTGTGGCGATCAGATAGCTTTTTTCCAAATCAATGGGCTCGCCGTCCACCATGACATTTTTAATCCGCTCACCATATTCTGCTGCTGTATCAATTTGGTAGCTTGCTCCGGAGATTTGCAGGAAAGCTCCCTTGGGTTCAGGATAATCGGAGGCACCGATTTCTAAAGCATCGATAATTTCCTGACCGGTAATTTCAAAAGTTACCAATGCATTACCAAAAGGCAGCACACTGGCCACATCACCCTTGGTAATCTCTCCAACATCTATAGAAGCTCGAATTCCGCCACCATTGGAAAAAGCAATATCGGCTCCGCCGGCATCCCGCATGGCGTCCGTCAGAAGATTACCCAAATTGGTTTCGCCCGCCCGGACGTACTCTCTTTCTCCATTAAGGTATATTTTATTTTCTCCGATCACTTCTGCCAGCAACTCATCCACTTCAGCGGTTATTTCAATTATGGTGTCCCAAAGAGGAAGGGCAGTTTCATCCGGGAATTTTTCCATGGCTTCTTCCTTTAGGACCGCCCCGGCGTTTATGGTAATATCTTCTCCGTCAATCACCACTTCTACTACTCCTAAATGCTTTCCATAATCCTCAACCTGTACAACTAAGGTATCTCCATACATTCTTCCGCCTTCCAGAAAGGAGTGGGAATGGCCGTCAACAATTAAGTCGATACCTGCTACCTCAGTGGCAACACCGGAGCTTCGCTCTTCGTATTTTGTGCTCTCATCAATACCTAAATGGGCCAAAGCAATAACAAAGTCCAATTCATATTCCGCTTCAAAGTGATCCATCATTTCCTGGGCATAATCTATGGGGTTTAAAAATTCCAAGCCCACGGTTCCTTTAGGATGGCTCTTAAACAAAGTTTCCGGTGTAGCCAGTCCGAAAATCCCTATTTTAATTTCACCGTATTCGATCACGTCGTATTCCTTTTCAATAATTGGTTCTCCCGAAGCTTCATAAACCACATTTCCGGCAAAAATCGGGAAATTCGCCATTTCTTCTAATTCTATCAATCGCTCGTAACCATAATTAAAGTCATGATTTCCTGCAACCATATAATCATAACCGATTTCGTTCATTAAAGTAATGATACTTGCCCCTTCCGGGATTGTAGCGTAAGGTTGCCCATGCACCGTATCCCCGGCATCGAGAAGCAATACATTTTCCCGTTCCTCTCTGAATTCCTGCACTAAGGCATCAATCCTTGCAAAACCCATACCGTCAAAGCGGTCCTCAAGAATTCTTCCATGGATGTCATTGGTGTGCAGAATAGTTAGTTCCAGGGTGTCGGATTCTTCAGCGGCAAAGGCAAAGGTAAAACTCGACAATACCATACTCAATACAATCACAACAACTAATAGCCGTTTAT
>PWEO01000123.1 GCA_003553525.1 Clostridiaceae bacterium | reverse complement strand
TGGAGGGGCTGATCAATAAAAGATCTCCGGGAGCCATTCCCTTCGGCAGTAAATACCGGATGGTCGATTTAATTCTATCCAGCATGAGTGTGTCGGGGATCAAAAACGTAGGGATTTTCACGGGAAAATACAGCGGTTCGTTGCTGAATCATGTAAAGTCCGGAAAGGAATGGGGCCTGCTCAGACTCAAAGACGGACTTTTTATGCTTCCGTCGGAATACCGGGATCATATTGATTATTTGGACCGGAGCAAAGAGGAATATGTGCTTTACAGCAGCAACAACATTGTCTATTTCACCAGCTATGAACCCATGGAGCAGTTTTTTAAAGAAAAAAAGGCGGATATTGTGATTGCCTATGCCATGGATAAAAAACCGGCGATGACCAGGGGACTCTACATCGATATAAAAGGAGACCTTGTAACCGGCGTATCGGAAAAACAAACTACACCGGATTCCAGAAGAACCATGGAAGTGTTGCTGATGAAAAAAGAAATTTTCAAAAATCTTTTGGAAGGGGTTGGGGAACTCGGGAAAAATCCCATCGAAGTGTTAGTCAAAGAGCATAAGAAATATAAAATCCATGGGTACTCCTACAAAGGTTATGTGGCTTATGTAGATGATTTATACACTTTCTACAAAGAAAACCTGGCCTTACTGGAAGAAAAACTATGGATGGATTTGTTCCATGGGAACGGTTCCATCAGCACCATACCCAATGATGAAGCCCCGACAAAGTACTTAGAAGCCTCCAATGTGAAAAAAACCTTAATAACGGAAGGTTGTATTATTAAAGGGGAGATTGAAAACAGTATGATTTTTCGAGGGGTTAAGGTAAAGTCCGGAGCGAAAATAAAAAACAGCATTATCATGCAAAAAGCAATCATTGGAAGAAATGCGGTTATTGAAAACGCTATTTTGGACAAGGATGTGGAAATTCGGGCAGGGGTTAGAATCATGGGAACCCCGGAAAAGCCCCTGTTTATATCAAAAAAAAGCATCGTAGAAAAGGAGAGTTAATATGAAAGTTGCTTTTGTAGCACCGGAGGCTTCCCCCTTTGCCAAAACCGGGGGACTGGGGGACGTGATCGGAGCTCTGCCCAAGGCCCTGTTAAAAGAAGGGGTGGAAGTGTCGGTATTTTTGCCGAAGTACGGAGATATTCCCAAGCATTTTCTGGACCGAATGACCGTGCTTGAGAAAACGGAAGTAAACCTTTCCTGGCGGAGCAAGTATGCGGGAATTGAAAGTTTATGCCATGAGGGCATCCGGTACTATTTTATCGACAATGAATTCTATTTTAAACGCTGGGGTCTGTACGGTTATGGAGATGACGGAGAACGGTTTATATATTTTTCCAAAGCCGTACTGGAAGCGATTAAAGTCCTGGACATCTCCTTTGAAATCATTCATGCCCATGATTGGCAGGCTGCAGCGATTCCTTTGTTTTTAGACGCCCTTTATAAAAAAGAGCCTTGTTTTCAAAATACAAAAACCGTATTTACCATTCATAACCTCAAGTATCAAGGGGTCTTCGGACACGAAATACTGGGAGATCTTCTCGGTGTAAGTGGGGAATACTTTTATGGAGGGGCTTTGGAATTTCACGGAAGGGTGAACTTAATGAAAGGGGCCCTTCATTTTTCCCATGCTCTGACCACCGTAAGTCCTAATTATGCCGAGGAAATCAAAACCGGATTTTTCGGTGAAGGGCTGGAAGGGGTATTAGAAGAGCAAAGTGAGAAACTTCGGGGCATTGTCAACGGCATTGATGTGGCTCAGTATAATCCTAAAAAGGATAAGGAGATTTTAAAGAATTATGATGTAAATCATCCGGAAGGTAAAGCGGAAAACAAGGCGTATTTGCAGAAAAAAATGCAACTGTCACCGGATCCTTCCATCCCGGTAATTGGACTGATCAGTCGATTTGTGGAACAAAAAGGACTTGATTTGATCCGGCGCATTATGCATGAAGTGTTGCAGGAGGACGTACAATTTATTGTTCTGGGCTCAGGAGAGAAAAAATACGAAGATTTCTTTAACCGATTGGGCCATGATTTCCCTGAAAAGGTGGGGGTATACATTGGCTTTGAAGAAACCCTGGCGCGGGAAATATATGCAGGGGCCGACTTCTTTTTAATGCCTTCTCTATTTGAGCCCTGCGGGCTGGGACAATTAATCGCCATGCACTACGGTACCCTTCCCATTGTTCGGGAAACCGGTGGGCTTCGGGACACGGTAATACCCTATAATGAATACACCGGGGAAGGTTATGGATTCAGCTTTACCCATTATAATGCCCATGACTTATTGTACACCATAAGAAGAGCTGCGGCGTTTTATAAGAAGCCTGAAGTGATAAAATCTCTTCGGGAAAATGCAATGAAGGGGGATGTTAGTTGGCGGAAATCCGCCAGGGAGTATCGTTCCCTGTATGAGGAGTTAATTAAAAGGCGGTGAGGTAATGGAAATGGTGGATGTGTCCGTGGAGGAAATTAAATCTTCCATAGAATTAAAGCTACAAACCTTATTTGGCAGAACCTTTCAAAATGCTTCGGAATCTCAGATTTATAAAGCTCTTGCCACTACCGTAGGAGAATACATTACAAAGGACTGGGCGTACTCGAAGGAACAAGTCCGAAAGCAAGGGGTAAAGCAGGTTTACTATCTGTCCATGGAATTTTTAATGGGACGGTTTTTAGAGAATAATTTAATGAATCTGGAAATTCGGGACAAGGTAAAAAAGGCCTTTGAAGAACTGGATGCGGACTTTGATGAGATCCAAAAAGTAGAACCCGATGCAGGCCTGGGTAACGGCGGTCTTGG
>PWEO01000062.1 GCA_003553525.1 Clostridiaceae bacterium | reverse complement strand
CTGCAGGGGCAGACCCCTTAGGCCCTGACAGTTATATCGGATTTATGACGGGACTTACCAATGATACCAAGTCCTTATTCGGTGGCCGATACACCTTAGTGCATAAATCACCGATTACCGGCGGCTGGAACGATGCCAACTCCGGAGGGCATTTCGGACCGGAACTGAAAAAAGCAGGGTACGACGGACTATTTGTTTACGGAAAAGCGAAAAAGCCGGTATACATCTATATCAAAGATGGAAATGTGGAGATATGCAGTGCGGAAAACTTATGGGGGAAAACCACAAAGGAAACCCTGGAAAGATTAAAAGAGGAAACCGGAGAAGAAAAAATCCGGGCATCAATTATTGGAAAAACCGGGGAAAATCAATCCTATCTGGCCTGTCCCATCAATGATCGCCACCGAGCGCCGGGTCGTGGAGGGGGAGGAGCAGTTATGGGCTCAAAGAACTTAAAAGCCGTGGCGGTTAGGGGAACTCATAAAACCGACGTGGCGGATCCGGATAAGATTCGGGATGCCAATATGGAAATCAGTAAAAATAAAAAAGAAAACAAAGGGATTCAACGATTAGGGGATAGAGGAACCGGGGGAGGTACCCCCAGCGCTTCCTTAAGCGGAGACGCCCCGGTGAAAAACTGGAAAGGTGTTGGAATCATAGACTTCGGGGAAACTTCCGCGGAAAATGTGGGATCGAAAAACTTGGACCGATACAAAACTGAAAAATACCACTGTAACAGCTGTCCACTAGGCTGCGGTGCGGAGTACTCCGTACCCGACGGACGGTGGCCTGTTGAGAGTACCCAGCGGCCGGAATACGAAACTGCAGGGGCTTTTGGCCCTACGCTTCTGTGCGACGAAGAAGACGTAATAATTCACTGTAACGAGCTCTGCAATATTCACGGCATGGATACCATCTCCGCCGGCATGACCATCGCCTGGGCCATGGAATGCTATGAAGAAGGTTTGCTGAGTAGAGATGACCTGGACGGAATCGACCTTTCTTGGGGCAACGGGGAAGCCATCGTGCAGATGCTGGAAAAAATGGTTAAGGGAGAGGGCGTCGGAAAAACGCTTGCCAACGGCTCGGCCTATGCAGCAAAACATTTTGGAAAGGGAGAAGAGTATTTGCAAACAGCAAGCGGCATCGAACTTCCCATGCATGATCCGCGCTATGCCCCTGGACTTGCCCGAACCTATCAATTTGACCCTACCCCGGGACGTCATGTTAAAGGTGGTCTGGGAAGTCTTCATATGGGCAATAAGCAAAAAGGGGATAAATACGATTATGAGGATACAGGAGAAATCGACGTAAAGCTTATGGTTCATCGGGAGATCTTAAACACCGCTGGATTTTGTCTGTTCGGTAGTGGTGTAACTCCAAGGCGGCTTCATCATCAATTTATTGAAGGAATAACCGGTAGAGAATTCAACGATGAAATCGCCTACAAAACCGGCCTCAGAATTTATATTCAGCGTCACGTCTTTAATCTTCGAGAGGGCATCGCACCGAAGGATATGACTCTAACTCTTAGAGCCGTGGGTCAACCGCCTCAGGAAGCGGGACCATTAGAGGGAAAAACCGTGGATCATAAAAAACTTGGGGAAAACTTCTTTACAACTCTGGGTTGGGATTTGGACTCCGGTAAACCGCCGAAGAAGCAGATGGAAAACCTCGGAGGGTTGGAAAACGTCATTGAGGATTTATATGGTCCGAGCTAGAACTATGAATTTTGGCGAATTTTAGTAGGGCCCTTTAATATATGAAACTGTAAGGATTTGTTAAGATAATGATGTTCATAAAGCGAGGTGGACAACACATATGGAAATAAGAGTGAAATATTTCGGGTTTGAGCCTGTGGAGGAGGGGTTTTGTGTAACTCTTCCCGATGGAGCAAACGTAGAAGATTTACTGGATAAACTGAAGGAAGAGCGGACAGCTGAAGAGAAAGCAACATTGGACAATTCCACAATAATGGTTAACGAGAAAAAAAGTCACCGAAAAATTGTTCTTGAAGATCAAGACAAGGTCCTGATCCTTATACCTTTAGGCGGCGGGTAACAAAAGTTTAGCATAAAAATTAAATATGGAGGTATGATATGGACAATAACTTAAAACTGTTCCAACGAAGTGCAAAGTATTTATGGACCGATCCCCATATTTCCAAAGAAATGTTGAAGGCCCATCTGGATCCTAGTCATGATGGTGCCAGCAGAAAGCAAGAAACTATTAAAAAGACTGTGGACTGGATCGATAAAAACCTGCCGGAGAAAGTAAAAATTTTGGACCTCGGATGCGGGCCGGGATTATACACCTCATTATTGGACGAACGGGGCCATCGGGTGTCAGGCTACGATATAAATCCTTTTTCCATTCATTATGCCATGAAAGAAGCCTTGAAAACTAATAGCGCCATCAATTATCGATGCCTGGATTACCTGAAGGAGGATTTCGGCACAGCTTTCGATGCCATAATTATGATTTATTGTGATTTTGGCGCATTGATCCCCAGTGAACAAAAGCTTCTTCTTAAAAAAATCAAAAGAGCACTACAGCCGGGAGGACGATTTATTTTCGACGTTTTTGGTGAAGGACTCAATAATATAAAAGAAGAGCATAGACAGTGGAGCTATGAAACCGAAGAAGACTTTTGGGGAAAACGTCCCCGATTTGAGTTGGAGGAGTCCAAACATTTTAAAAAGGAAAAAGTATGGGGAGATCGGAATATAATCCTTGAAGAAGATCGGACACCGAAAGAATACATTACTTGGGATCAATATTATTCAGAAGAAGAAATCAAGGATTTTTTACGGGAAAATGAATTTACCGTGATTGATCTGAATAATAAACTGATTCCCGGAGATCCGGAGGGTGGGGATTTCGTGCGGTTTATTGTTGCGCAGTTTAATTAGGAACAATTGTGATCGTGGGTATTCTCTCTAATAATATTAATCTATCCAAAGGGTTACCATGTGAAAAAGAAGGCGCCCCTTCCCTTTATTTCCATTGCTTCTCAAAAAAATCATATTGTCCTGTATCATATGGGGATCTATAGCAATAAAGAAGTGGAGGCGTGGTTTGTAAAGGAATACAAAAAGCAGGCGGCAACGAAAATAGATATGGGGAAGAGTTGCCTACAGTTTAAAAATCCTGATAATATTCCTTATGATTTGATCGGAGAGTTATGTGCTGAAATCTCTGCTAAGGATCATATTGCTTCCTATGAAGATAGGATGCGTTCATGAATTATCGATGAAAAGAATGGATCGGCGGTGAGTGATAAAAGAATAAAATATAACTTATAAGGTTTGTTCTAACTGCTCATACGAGCACATAAAAAATCGATGCGAAATATCAGGCATCGTTTTTTTTATGTGTCGAAGAGCTTTTTGATTTTCTTGAAGGGGGACTGCCGCAGAGTCCATAGAAATAAAGTTGGGCTACGGATTCCCGGAGCTGTGTATTTTCTTCGGAAAAAAACGAGGGATCATCTAGAAAACTTTGAAAGGAGTTTATATACATCAGCACCGCTTGATCGGGAAGTTGCGGGTCTAAATATCCTTCCTTTTTCCCCTGTTCTATTAAGCGAAGAAACAAAGGATAACTCCTTTTTTCTCCAAAAACCCGAATCATCTCTCGAATTTTCGGGTTTTGAATATCCAGATCGATGAATGCCTTTTCCGCTCTGGCAGCGGCTTCGGTTTTGCTGAAAAAAAGCAGGTCAAGTTTTTCCTTAAAGGTGTGGTCACCGGCCAGGATTTTTTCCGATTCCGTGATTTTTTCATCCATATAGTCGTATAAGATTTCATGCAGCAATTGATCCTTACTGCCGAAGTAATTATAAATGGTCACCTGGGAGACCCCGGCTTCTTTGGCAATCTCCGCAACACCCACATTTTTCGGTCCGCTTCTCACAAAAAGTTCGAAGGCAGCGGTTTTAATGTTTTTCATTTTTTGAACTTTTCGACGTTGAAATCCATCCATTTTTTTCACCTCTCTTTAAGGATACTAAAAAATATGAACTATAACAACGTAAATATTTCAAAAAAAGTTGCATTTTATTTAAAAGGGGTATATTATGAAATATGTATAGATGAATATTTCATAATTTCGCATAAATCGATATAAGTTAGCAGAAAAAAAGAAAAGAGGTGCAAAGGATGATTCAAGTAACGGATTTATCAAAGGTATATTCCAACGGTAAGGGGGTATTTGATCTGGACTTTCAGGTAGCAGAAGGAGAAGTTTTTGGATTTCTCGGTCCCAATGGGGCAGGCAAGACGACCACCATCCGAATGCTTTTAGGATTTACCAACCCTACGAAGGGGAAAAGCAGTATCAATGGATTGGATGCAAGAACGAAAACCGAGGACATCCAAAAGTTTTTAGGGTACGTTCCGGGAGAGATTGCTTTTTTCGATAATATGACCGGTACGGAGTTTTTGGATTTTATGAATCGAATGCGGGGATCCAATGGCAACAGCCGTCAAAAAGAGCTGATTGATCTGTTAGAGCTGGAAACCAAGGGACGTATTCGAAAAATGTCCAAAGGAATGAAACAAAAGCTTGGACTGGTGGCGGCCTTTATGCACGATCCTTCAGTGCTGATTTTGGATGAACCCACCAGTGGTCTGGATCCACTCATGCAAAAGCGGTTTATCGAGCTGATTCTGCAGGAGAAAAAGAGGGGAAAAACGATTTTAATGTCCTCCCATTTATTTGATGAAGTGGAGCGTACCTGCGAGCGTACGGCGATCATCCGTGAAGGGGTTATTGTAGCTAAAGAGCGAATCGATGAGTTGAAAAAAACATTGAAAAAAAGTTATATTGTTACCTTCGAAGAGGCTTCAGATGTTGAACGCATCAAAAACAGCCCTCTTGATTATAAGTTACTGGAAGACCGAAAAGTGGAAATACAAATCGAAGAGGATTATCAGACAATGTTATCCGTCCTGTCCAATTGTAAAGTAACGGATTTGGATGCCCGGAAAAAGACCTTGGAAGATATTTTTATCAAATACTATAGTAAGGAGGATGCCTAATGTCTCTTCCACTATTTATCAGTAACATTAAGAACAACCGAATGATTTGGATTATTATGCTTGTGGTATACAGTTTTTATTTTAGTATTATGATCTCCATGTATGACCCCGAAGGGCTGGAAGCCTGGGAAAATATGCTGGGCATGATGCCGGAAGGATTTTTGCGGGTGGTCGGTTGGGATATGATGGGAACCTCACTAATCGCCGTTCTTGCCACCAGTTTATACGGGTTCTTAATCTATTTATTCCCTTTGGTGGTATCCATTGTGGTAAACCATCGACTAATCGCCAGTCATGTGGATAATGGTAGTATGGCCTATCTCTTATCAACTCCAAATTCCAGAAAAACCATCGCTATCACCCAAGCGGTTTTCAGTTTAGCTTCCATAACACTGTTTTTCACCATTATTACCGGTGTGGGTATCGCGTTCTCAGAAATGTTGTTTCCGGGGCATCTGGACATGGGAACCTTCGCGCTACTTAATCTATATGCCATCGTTCACTACTTTACCCTCGGAGGCATTGGATTTTTCGCTTCTGCCATCGCCCATGAAGCAAAGCATAGTCTCGCCATCGGCATCGGACTACCGATTGCATTTCTTGTCTTAGAGATGCTCGGTAACAGTGACCCGGATCTTAGCTGGATAGGGAATTTATCCCTCTTTGCACTGTTTGATCCTCAAAAACTGATTGACGGAAACACGGGCTTTGTAGCCCTAAGCATGGCAGGGTTGCTCGTATTAGCAGCCCTATTATACGGACTAGCCATCGCCTGGTTTAATCGTCGGGATCTTCATATTTAACAAAAAGAGGACAGCGGGACGGAGATATTGTCCTCATCAATCAAACCGGTAGTATTTTGCTACCGGTTTTGTTGACGCTAGTCTGTATTATATAGTATAATACAAGCATACAAAAGAGACTGAAGATAAATAATGAGATGCCAGATAAATAATGATTTATAAGAATAATAAAGAAGGAGAAAGGGTCATGCTACTGAAAATAAGCTTTGAATCACCAACACCGATCTATCAACAGATCAGGGATCAAATCATTTTAGCCATGGCGAAAGAAGCACTCCTTCCCGGGGAAAATCTCCCCACGGTCCGTCAGCTGGCAAAGGATATCGGGGTGAATCCCATGACGATAAATAAAGCCTACAATCTGCTGAAAGATGAAGGTTACCTCGTTATCGACCGAAGACAGGGGGCCAGGATTCAGGATGCTGGACTACTGAAAAATGAAAAAACGGAATATCTTATAGAAGCCTTGGAACTGATCTTATCCGAGGCGAAGTTGAAGGGAGTGACCAAGGAAGAACTTTCGAAAGTAATACTGCGAATTTACGGAAAAAGGAGGGATTAATTATGGTGACCTGGATAATGTGGGGCACACTGTTGGTAATTTGGTTCAGCTTTTTATTTATCCTAAGCTTTCTGATTGATAAAAGAAGAAGGATGCTGTTTGGTGTTACGGTACCGTCGGATTGCATGGAGGATCCAGAAGTCTTGGAATTTATCAATCGATATCAAAAACGGAAAAAGCGTTTTACAATGCTGGGATTGATCTTCACTTTTCCAATTATTTATTTTGATAACTTTGCATGGGTTTATTCCTACTTTAATGTATACCTGGTGATATTTTTTGTCTGGCTCTATTGGATAATTTATCAAGGAAATCGACAAATGAAGTCCATCAAGAGTGCGCAGGGTTGGCGAGTTGGAGAAAAACAGGCCGTATATGTGGACACCAAACTATCGAAAGAGGACAAAAGTGAAAAGCAACCGAAGCTTTTCTGGCTGATTCCGGCGCTGTTTCTCAGTTTCGAGCCTTTATTATCTCAGCATCCATTACTACAAAGTGCGGCATGGCTCATGATCGGCACCTCGATATTTCTTTGCTTGCTGGCAGTCATCGTTATGATAAAGCTAAAAAGAACCTCTCCTAAAGTGTACACCGGTGACACGGGGACGGACCAAAAGATCAATGATACTTGGAAAGCCCGTTGGATGACCCTCACCTTAATACTGACCTATTACTTCATTCTATTTAACAATGTGATTCATCGATTCATTACCGGCTCCGGAGGCGATATCGGCATGGGGTTTACAGTCGTTATCATTATGGGGAGCGTTTTACCATTGGTTCCACTACTGATTATGCATCGTATGCGGGTAAAAATGGTGGAGGATCTTAGACAAGATCGAGAACTTTTGGAAGTGGATGAGGATGATTACTGGATTGGCGGAATTATTTATTATAATCCCAATGTGAAAAAGACCTTTGTCAGCACACGCATCGGTATCGGTTCTTCCGTTAACTTCGGAACGACAGCGGGAAAATGGCTACTGGGGGGATCGGTGATCCTGACATTAGGTTTGATTTTAGGATCCTGGGCTTTTGTAGTGGCGGAGGAGTTCGTGGATCCTAAAATTTTATGGGATGAAGAAGCGATGTACATCCAATCCCTAGCCTACAGTGATGAAATAGCCTATGAAAGTATTCAGGAGGTAACCACAATAGAGGAGTTGGGAAATACAACCAAAACCAATGGTACCGCCACTGCGGACTACGCCAGGGGAAGTTTCAATGTTCGCAGTTATGGAAAATCCAGAGTATACGTATTTCGTGAGACTCCAATCATCCTTGTGATTCACCTGGAAGACCTCACGGTATTTTACAACGAACCTACGGAAGAAGCTACGTTAGCGGTTTTAGATGAACTCCATCGACGGCTTGAGGACAGAGAGGACAGAGGACGGAGTAATTGTCCTCTGTGAGCAACTCAGCATGCAAATAGATACTTAAAGATCCGTCTAAATAAGAAAAGCTGAACCAGATGAACAAATAAAAGCAGAATCATTACGAAAGGTGGAATATCTATGAAAATCGATTGTATTGTAAAAGCACCCCATATCTATACGATGCAAGGAGAAGGAGTAGGCTATGTAAGTGAAAGGGCGATTGCTATCGACCGAGGGAAAATTATCGAAATTGATGAACAGGAGATAATTGGGAAAAAATATTCTGCGGAACAGCTAATCGATCTTAAACATCACGCTATATTTCCCGGTTTCATCGATGGACATATGCATACGGCTTTGGCCATACTAAGAGGTCTTGCTCAGGACACCCAAAACTGGATGATGTTCGGGCTACAACCCTTTGTTCAACATACTCGGGAAGAGGACTATCATTTAGGCAGCAAACTGGGGATTATGGAAGCCATTAAGAACGGGACCACAACCATAGGAGATTACGGAGATCCCATGGAAGAGGTATGCGGTTTTATTGATAGAATCGGTGTTAGAGGAAATCTCACCCAAACCATAAGGGAAGCAAAGAACAAGGTCTATCAACGGGGAGAACTTTATGAATATGACCAAGAACGGGGAGAAAAAAGCTTAGAGCGCAACATTGCCCTATTCGATCGGTGGCATCAGAAAAAAGACGGTCGAATCCGCATTTTATTCGGCCCCCAGGGTCCGGACTTTGTCAGTGAAAAACTGCTGCTGCAAGTGCAAAAGGAAGCGAAAAAACGAGGCACGAAGGTTCATTTACACACCCAACAGGGGAGCCGGGAAACGGAGCAGATGATCAAGCGCTATGGAAAACGGACCATCCCCTGGTTGCAGGAGCGTGGGTATTTGGATGAAACCCTCCTTGCGGTGCACTTAACCGATGCCACCGACGAGGAGGCAAAACTGGTGGCAAATTCCGGTGCCTCTATGGTGCTCTGCCCAGGATCCATTGGAATCATTGACGGCATTGTTCCTCCGTCCGTAGTTTTCCAGGAGGCCGGAGGCAGTGTTGCTTTAGGTTCGGATCAGGCGCCGGGAAACAACTGCCACAACATCATCAATGAAATGAAACTGGTCACATTATTTAATAAAATAAAGTATGAAGATCCGGAGGCAATGCCCGCGTGGAAAGCTCTACGAATGGCCACCATTGAGGGTGCCAAAGCCATCGGAGTGGACGATATTGTAGGATCCCTGGAAAGCGGCAAGAGATGTGACTTAATTGCCGTTGACCTTCAAAAATCGTCGATGAAGCCGGTCTTTACCCATCCCATGAGAAACATCGTGCCAAACCTGATCTACAGCGCAGGAGGAGACGAAGTAGCCCTGTCCATGGTTGAAGGGGAAGTCATCTACCGGGAGGGTAAGTTTACAAAAATAAATGAAAAAGATGAGCTGAAAAATCTTGAAAATCAAGTTAAGCGTATTGGAAAAGAGGCAAAAGATGACTTTGAAGCCTACAGTCATGTGCACCGAAAATTTATGGAGGAGGGGAAGTTGTAATGAAGCAAAAGGATCAAGGACTAATTGTGTTTTTCGGGACGAAGGATTTAAACGCTACCCATCAGTTTTACCAGGATGTTCTCGGTCTTTCTCTGTATAAAGATCAGGGATTATGTCGCATCTATAATGTGGAAGGCGGTGGTAAACTAGGTTTTTGCGAACATATTGAAATCGCAAAGAGTGAGAGAAGTCCGATCCTCACTTTGGTGGTGGAAGATGTGGATGCTTATTATGAAAGGTTAATCATCAAATCCGTAAAGGTTGCTCATCCTCCAAGGGAAAATCCTAAGTTTAAGATCTATCACTTTTTCCTGGAAGACCCCAATGGTTACACTCTAGAAATTCAGAAATTCCTATAAGAGGTGTAGAAAAAGAGCACAGTGGGACGGAGGAGGACAATGGGACGGAGTAACTGTCTTCTTATAAAAAGAGAGTATTAGAGCGGAATATTTTCAAAATTTACATTTATTATTGATCACCGGAGATAAAAAGATATAACAGCTAAATTATTGATGTACCTGCAGTAAGGTAAATGGGGATAAAGCGAGGGAGTGTTACGATGTTGTGGATCTTTCCAATTTTGATTATTTGCCTTGGAGTATTTGTGTACTGGCAAAATAACGGAATCATGGTGAATGAGATTAACTATTTGAACTCAAAGATGCCGGATAGCTTTGATGATTATAAAATTATTCATATTTCAGACCTGCATAACAAATCCTTTGGTAAAAATCAAAAAAGACTACTGCAAAAGATACAGGAAAACACACCGGATATCATTGTAATTACCGGGGATTTAATCGATCAGCGAAGATATGATCTGAAGCCTGCCATGGAGTTCGTAGAGAGAGCCGCAGCAATAGCGGATATATACTATGTTTCAGGGAATCATGAATTATGGTCAAGGGCGTATGAGGAAATCAAAAAAGCACTGCAAAATCACGGAGTGACGGTTTTAGATGATCAAAAAACCCACGTTGTTAAAAAAAATGACTCAATAGAAATCTTAGGACTATCGGATCCTGATTTTCATATTTTAGATTATGGACAGTTAGAAAAATATGCGGAATTAAAAACCAGGCTAAATAAGCTGGCCGATGAAAACGTATTTCAAATTCTCTTATCTCATCGTCCGGAGTTGTTTGAAATTTATGTTGAAGCGAAAATCGATCTGACGTTTTGTGGTCACACTCATGGAGGACAATTCCGCATTCCAATAATTGGAGGGGTTATCGCAGCGGGGCAAGGACTTTTTCCTAAATATATCAACGAATTGTACACGAAGGATCAATCCACTATGGTGGTCAGCCGAGGACTAGGGAATAGTATTATCCCGGTACGTTTGGGGAATCGACCGGAATTAGTGGTTGTGACATTGAATATTGAATAGTGAAATGAGGAAAGAAAACTGTGTGGTGCAGCAAAAATAAAGGAGGCGCATAACATATGAAAATCGGAGAATTAACGGAGACCATAGCTGAGCAGAGAAAGCTCTGGGCAGGACTGAATGACCCGGATCGATCGATTGGAACCCTTGATGCTGTAATATTTGGTATCGCCTATGACGGAGGAGTCAGTTTTCGGGGAGGTGCAGCAAAGGGACCCCAGTCGGTCCGAGAAATCACTTATACCATTTCAAAAACCACGGAACACCTGGAAAGTCTTGATGGTTTCCGCATACGGGATCTGGGAGATTTTCACGGTGAGGACCGAAATGAAATTTTTGAGGATGTTCGAAGTTTAGTAGAAAACCTGGTAAAGAAGAAACAGTTTTTCACCATGATCGGAGGCGATCACTCCACGACGATTCCAGTGCTTCAAGGAATAGACAGAGCCATCGGTGAAGAATTCGGGATTATTCATATTGATGCCCATCTGGACCTTTGCGATAAAATGGATGGAGACCCTTTATCCCATGGTTCTACTCAACGAAGGGCCTTAGAATTGAATCATATAGCAGGATTGAAAAACATGATGTTTCTCGGCATTCGTTCCATTGAAGATCAGGAATACGACTTTTTAAAAGGCCAACAATCCTCCATCATTACCGCATATCAGATGAACCAAATGGGAGTGGAAAAGGTACTGGAGAAGGTGTACGAAAAGATGAAAGAGTTTCGTCAGGTATATGTAACGATCGATATTGATGCCTTAGACCCGGGCTTTGCAGCAGGAACCGGAACCCCTCAATTTGGAGGTTTAAACAGTCGACAGTTGTTGGATCTTCTTATGGGAATTTTCAAGTTGCCGATTTTGGGATTTGATGTTGTGGAAATTGCTCCGGAACTTGACCCTGCAAATACCGCTTCCTTTGCAGGAAGAAAGATCATTACTGAGTGCTTCGGGCATCATTGGAGGAAGAAGAATCGAGCGTAAAAGTTTGAAAAATGGTTCTGCTTCCCTACGAAATAAACTTAATAGGTAAGGATGATAATCAAAAAAGGGGAGGCGGGGAGGACAATTACTCCGTCCCCCTGTCCTCCTCTTTTAAAAAGGCCAACAGCCGATTATTAAACACCTCACTGTCGGTTTCCATTGGAGTATGGCTGCTCCCTTGAATAACGGTTAAGTCTGCTTTTTGCAAAATGTTTTCCAAGCGGATACCCTCTTCTAAAGGAACCCAGCTGTCTTCCTCGCCCCAAATAAGAAATGAGGGAATGGAGATGCCGGCAACATCCCCTTCTTGAAAAGTTGTTGTAGTGGTTACCAAATCGCCCCAGGCTCTACCGGTGCCGGGAAGTTGTAATGGCTGAAGATATCCCTCTAGGATTTCCTGGTCAATTTCATCGCCATAGGCCGAGGATAACACTCCTTCTAAACGATTTTCCGTAAAAAAAATGTACTCACCTAAAACAGCGATGGTTCTTTTTAGCGGAGGGTAAGATAGAAGTCTCCGAACTCTTGGAGGATCATTCATAACCGCTCCGGCCACATAGGTTAGGGTTCGGATATCCTCCGGACGGTCTAAGGCCATGGCCGTGATAACTCCTCCGCCCATGGAGTGACCGACTAAATGATAACCCTCAGTTGAAAAAATTCTGTTTTCAGCCTCTAAGCTATCCAGTAGTCCAAATACCCACTGACTGCGGTTTTCCTGGGAGTGCGTCAGTCCCGTTTCTCGGCTGCTGTAACCGAAGGCGGGAAGATCCACGGCAATCACCGGAAATCCCTCTTCAATAAATGCTTCAATATTGTATCGCCAGGAAAAGGTGGATCCCCCAAGGCCGTGGATGTATACAATGGGATCATGTTTTACACTTTGCGGAATCCAAGTCCGGTAGTGAAGATCAATACCCTTAATTGTGATCCATTGGCTATTTGCAAATTCCATATCCGGGTTACCTGAATCCGATGTGGATAAAGGGATTAAAAATGGAATTATTTGTATTAATAG
>PWEO01000063.1 GCA_003553525.1 Clostridiaceae bacterium | reverse complement strand
ATCTTAAATAGTGATGATCCTCTTTGTGCCAATTTAAATCGCGGCCTGGATAATGAGACTTTATATTATGGTATTCATGACACTCAACTTGAAACTCAAGAAATTTCAGATCCAGTTAACTGTTTTGAATGCGGAAAACCATACAATTATAGAAAAAGATATATAAATAATCTGGGTAACTACTTCTGCCCTGAATGTGGAGAAACAAGACCTCAGGCAGATATTTATGCATCAAATATAGATCTTAACTCACATTCAAGCAGCTTTGAACTTAAACTACCCGAAAGCAAAATAGAGGTTAACCTTAAGATCCCGGCCCTGTACAATATTTATAACTTTACTGCTGCTTCTGCCTGTGCTCATGCAGCCGGACTCAAAAAAGAGGGTATCCTTAAGGGCATTTCTGGCTTCAGACCTGTCTTTGGCCGTATGGAGAAGCTTTATGTTGAAAATAGAGAAATAAATCTTATCTTAGTAAAAAACCCTGCAGGCTTCAACGAAGTTCTGAAGTTAATTAACAATAATGAACGAAAAATTAAAGTCTGTATCCTGATCAATGATAATGAAGGTGATGGAGAAGACCCTTCCTGGTTATGGGATGTTAACTTTGAAATGATTAATTCTTTAGAAAAAGTTGAATGTATAGCTGGAGGTATGCGCGCAGAAGATGTGGCCCTATGTTTGAAATACTCAGGACTCGAAAACATTAAACTTTTTGAGGATATTACAACTGCATTTTATAACACATATCATGATTCTCAAAGAGATGAACATCTTTATATACTGCCCAACTATACTGCACTTTTTGAATTAAAATCAGTCCTGGAAAAACAGGGCATACTCAAACAAAACCGGGAGGAAAGCAGATGATTTTAAAAATAGCTTTTCTCTATCCCCAATTAATGAATCTCTATGGTGATACTGGAAATATAAGAGCTTACTGTAAAAGGTGTTCCTGGAGAGGAATTAAAACCCAGATCCAAAATATTGGGGTTGGAGACCAGGCGAATTTTAATGAATTTGATTTTATTTTTATTGGAGGAGGCCAGTACCGGGAACAAAAATTGATATGTAAGGACTTAAACTCTAAAGGAGATCAAATAGTTAATGCTGTAGAAAACGGAACAGCACTTTTAGCTATATGCGGAGGCTACCAACTTCTGGGCAATTACTTTCAAACTTCAGAGGAAGAAAGATTGAATGGTCTGGGTATATTTGATATCTATTCTAAAGAGGGAGAAATGCGTAATACTGGAAATATTGCTTCCAGATTTACTTTTAAGTTCCCCAAAGACTATATTCCGAATCAAATTGGAAAAACGCTGGTTGGATTTGAAAATCATCTGGGAGAAACCTATCTTGATAAGAAGGCTGATCCTCTGGGCAGGATAATTTCTGGTTTCGGAAATAATGGAGAGAAAAAAACTGAAGGATGCAGATATAAAAATGCATTCGGCACCTACCTGCACGGTCCCATTCTACCCAAAAATCCGCATTTTGCAGATTATCTGATTCATCTCTCGTTAAAACAAAAATATGGCAGTATATCTTTAAAACAGCTCTGCGATATTTACGAAAAAAAAGCACATAAAAAAGCTTTAGAGGTCATACTCAAAAAAAATAGAATGAGTGGAAAAAGAAAAAAAGAAATAAAAAAACACATTAAACATCTTGAGAAAGATTAACCACATTTTCGAGCGGCTAACATAAGCCGCCCGAAAATCTGTAACTTAACATTATTATTCTGCTGGACGAAATGTTCTACACATCGTATCTTCAGAAGAACGGGAAGCACCCATCCCTCCCAGATCCGAGAGTTCAAGATCAGGATCATCCTGCCTGGTAAAAACTGATCCTACTTCAATTTCATCTGCGCGACAGAGATTATCCGCCCAGTATTCACACTCATCAACAGAACATTTTATACTGGTCAAATCAATCCCTCCCTTCAAATCCAGCTCTTTATATTATTTGTGGGTCAGGGAAGGATTATACTGTTTATTTATCTTGGGCCGGGATTCAAATTTCTCTTCATCGGAAAAAAAATGATTAATCTCCTTTTGAGCGCTTTCCTTTCCATCTGAAGCATGAATAATATTCTTGATTATATCATCTCTCTGACAATCAAGAGCCAGATCTCCTCTTATCGTTCCGGGGCTTGCTTTTTTAGGATCAGTGGCTCCAACCATTTTTCTGGCCATTGTTACTGCATCGCAACCTGCAATAACAACAAGTACAACCGGTCCACTGGTAATATATTCGATTAATCCTGGGAAGAAATCCTTGTCTTTATGTTCGGCATAGTGTTTTTGTGCACTGCTTTCATCGATCCAGATCATCTTTAAAGCCTGGATTTCAAAACCTTTTTTTTCAAATCTGGTCAGAATCTCTCCTACCAGTTTTTTTTCCACAGCATCAGGTTTTAATATAATAAGTGTCTGTTCCAATTTAAAAACCCCCTTGCATTAGTAACAACTTAGAATCTATTACTGAGATTGAACAATCTCTTAAAAACACTCCAATCTATATTGTACCCATCACTCCTCAAACATATGTTTGATTATTGAGAAAAAAAGACCCCCTCACCTCTCCTGTAAAAAAATTAATACATAGCAGTATTAAAGAATTTTAAAAAATACCAGTTTTAATTATTTAATTCTATCCTTTCCAATCGATTTCCTTCTTTCTTCCTTCATTTTTCAAAATGTAATTTAAGGATTCGCTTAATATTTGACTAAACAAATTATTTTCTCTAGTATTAACAGAAGAAGATGATGGAAACTGCTCCCTCAACTACTTCCAGCAAACTTAGCGAGTTTGCAAGAGGCTTGT
>PWEO01000160.1 GCA_003553525.1 Clostridiaceae bacterium | reverse complement strand
GAACAGGTGTTAAGAGAAAGTGTGCCCCTGGATCGATGTCTTAATGCCTTAGAGGCCGCCATGAATGAAAAACCCCTGCCCGACGAAAATATAAACTATCTGGAAGACTTAAAAGAAAAGCAGCGAAAGAAGGAGGGATCTTGGAATGAAAAAATCCGGTAAAGGCATCGGCCTGATGTTTTATGGAACGGGCTATGGAAACGGGTATCCCGATATTTCCCGAGCGAAGGCGAAAATTGACACCGACGGAAGGTTTACCATCTCCTCCGGGGCCTGTGAAGTGGGACAGGGGGCAAAGACCTCCTTGGCACAGATACCCGCGGAAGTCCTTGGGATTTTAACCGAGGATGTTATTTTTGATCATGAAGATACGAAAACCACCCTGGACGCGGGGACCTGTGCCGCCAGCCGACAAACCTACAACACGGGAAATGCCATGAAGATGGCCAGCGAATCCTTAAAACAGATCCTTGAAAATAAAGCCCGGGAAATTCTAAAACTTTCCGAAGGGGAAACCCTGCTCTTTGAAAATCATGAAATATTCGCGGAAAAAGACCCTTCTAAACGCATTTCTTTTAAAGAAATAGCACGAAATTCCCGGGTGGAAGACTTGGCAGCAGAAGAGGTTTTTCAGGCGGTCACCACGGAAATGAACGAAGAAACCGGAGAAGGAAATCCTTACTGGCCCTATACCTTTGGAGCCTGCGGTGTGGAAGTCGAGGTGGATACGGAAACCGGCACCCTGGATATCTCCAATGCCATCCTGGTGCAGGACGTGGGAAGAGCCGTAAATCCCAAGCTCATTGAAGGGCAAATGGACGGAGGCTTCGCCATGGCTCAAGGCTACGCGCTGCTGGAGGACTTAAACATCGTCAAGGGAGAAATTAAACATCATAATTTTACGAAATATTTGATTCCCACCGCCCTGGATGCGGTAGAGGTGAAAAAAATTATCGTGGAGGATCCGGAGTCCTCCGCCCCCTTCGGCGCAAAGGGTATCGGCGAGCCCGTAATGATTCCCGTAGCCCCGGCCATTCTCAATGCCATATATGATGCCGTAGGGGTTCGTATTACGGAAATCCCTGTAACCCCGGAAAGATTATTAAAAGCCATTAAAGAGGTGAAATCATGAACTCAACCAGGGAACATCTGGCCAATAAAAAGAAGCTGAAAAAACAAATCGACACTGCGGCGGGTCGAATAAAAGCGGATAAGGTCTTTAAAAACGGAAAAATCATCAATGTGTTTACCGCTGAGATCATTGAAGGGGATGTTGCCGTAGTGGAGGGAGAGATTGTAGGCATCGGAAATTATTACGGTAGGGAGGAGATCGACTTACAGGGGAAGTATTTAGCCCCGGGTCTCATTGACGGACATGTGCATATTGAATCCTCCATGGTCTCCCCTAGGGAATTTATGAGTGTGGTACTGAAAAAGGGAACCACCAGCATCGTGGCAGACCCTCATGAGATAGCCAACGTAAGAGGGCTGGAGGGTATTCGTTATATGATGGATTCCAGTCGTGATTTACCGATGAATTTTTATTTTGTCCTGCCCTCCTGTGTACCCTCCACGGAATTTGAAAACTCAGGGGCAAAGCTTTTGGCCGAGGATTTAAGCACCTTGATTGACCGAAGGGATGTTCTGGGCCTTGGGGAACTGATGGACTATCCCGGGGTCATTGGAGGACGGGATGATGTCCTGGATAAAATCCTGATTGCCCAGGATAAGATTATTGACGGCCATGGACCGGAAATCAAGGATCATGAACTCAATGCTTACCGAATGGCCGGAGTACTTACGGAACATGAGTGTTCCACCATAGAAGAGATGGAAAATCGATTGCGACTGGGGATGTATGTCCTTATTCGACAAGGATCCGCAGCGAGGGATTTAGAAGTCCTAATCAAAGGGGTTACAAAAGAGAACTCAAGAAGATGCCTGTTCTGTACCGACGATCGGCATCCTGAGGATTTACTGCAGGAAGGAAATATCGATAACAATGTCAGAAGAGCCATTGAACTGGGCCTGGATCCTGTTACGGCCATACAAATGGCCACCATTAATGCTTCCGAGTGTTATGGGCTGAAAAAGGTAGGGGCTATTGCTCCCGGTCGTCTGGCGGACTTTGTGGTCCTTGAGGATTTGGACAGGTTTACAATTCACTCCGTCTATAAAAAAGGAGAGCCGGCGGAGGCGCTGCTTCAAAACCTGCCGAAGGATCGTGCTGATACCCGGTGGGTAAAAAACAGCGTCAATCTCCATCCCGTCTCTGTTAAGGATTTAGAACTGGAGGTACAGGGAAAAGAGATTCGGGTGATTAAAGTGCTGCCCCACAGCCTTTTGACAAAAAAAGAGGTTTTACGGGGAAAAACAGTTGAAGGGAAATATTACAGTGAAGAGGGAGAACCCCTATTGAAAATGGCGGTAATCGAAAGACATCATAAACGGGGGAGCGTTGGGCTGGGCCTTGTAAAGGATTTTGATCTTGAAAATGGAGCCATCGCCCTGACCATCGCCCACGATTCCCATAACTTGATTGTTATCGGAGATCAGGACGAAGATATGCTGCTGGCGGTCAAGGAAGTTGAAAAAATCAACGGCGGGATTGCCGTCGTATCCAAGGGGGAAATTTTAGGCAGTCTATCCCTGCCCTTAGCGGGTCTGATGTCCGAGGAACCCATGGAGACCGTAAACAAAAAATTCAAAGCAATGATGGATATTGCCTACAATCAGTTACAGGTAAATCCCAAAATTGATCCCTTTATGACCCTTTCCTTTTTAGCACTTCCCGTGATCCCGGAAATCAAACTAACGGATATGGGCTTGTTTGATGTTTCAAAATTCGGATTCGTGGATCTGGAAACCGGAAATTAAAAATAAAATCAAAAATTAGTGAGGAGTGGAATATCAACATGGTGATATACGCAGTGTTTTTAATTGCCGGAGTGATTATCGGAGTGATTTCAGCAAAGAACCTCGGTGAAAATAACTCGAAGGAAATCCAGACCTTAGAAAATCATGTGAGCCGTATCAATAAAAATGATTTGTTATCCGTGGAGGTGCAGGAAACCTCCGGCAGGCTGAAAACCTTAAGGGGGGAAATAAAAAAGTTAACGGAAAACCTTAAGAAAAACTTCAAAAGACAAGGGGCTACCGCCGGAGAATTATCCCAAATTGCCGAGGGGCTGCATAACATCTCCTCGGAAAGTCTGCTGACCATGGAACAAATATCCGGTTCCACGGAAACCACCGCGGAAAACAGCGAAAAGCAATTTTCCATGCTAAAATCCGTAAGTGCCGAAATCGACGGTATTGTGGAAACCTTAGGGAACATGGAAAAAGAAATGAGCAGTACCGTAAGTCAAACCACGGGGTCCATTCATTCCACGGAAAGAATTATGGAAGCCACCCATGAAGTTACCGACCAGATGAAAAGCACCCGGGAAAAGGTAATGGAAAGTGCCTCTAAAGTACAGGGGGTCAAAAACTACTCAAAGGATATTGTGAAGATGGTGGACCTTATTCACAACATTGCCAAACAGACGAATATGTTAGCGCTAAACGCTTCTGTGGAAGCTGCCCGGGCGGGAGAGAGCGGAAAGGGTTTTTCCGTTGTGGCGGATGAAGTGGGGAAACTGGCTTCGGAAACCGGTACGGTTTCCAGGAATATTGAAGAGATTGTGGGAACCCTGGTAAAGGATATCATTTCCGTGGAAAAATCCATGGGAGAAGAAAAAGAGTCCGTAAGTCAAAGTTTGGAGCTGATGAAGAAGAACTCCGCAGAGTTCAGGGAGATTACCCAGGGCTTAAAAGAAACCATCACCAAGATCGATCATATGAATCATTGGATTCAGGAAACCACGGTGAAGGGTAAACAGATTTCAAGGGAAGTTGGGGATGTTACGGAGTTCTCGGAAAACATCACTGCAGAGATGCAGGAAAGCGCCAGTCAGGTTCTATTGCAGCAGGAGAGGAATAAAAATCTGCAGCAAATTACGGATAAACTGAAAAAACAATCCGATGAGATGCTGCAGGAAGTGGCCAACAAAGTAATGGAAGGGAAGATGCTTAGAGCCGTGGAGCAGGTGATGAAGGATGGAAAAAACAAGAGGGTGGACGACGGATTACTGCAAAGGCTATTAAAAGAAACCGATATGGATGTGATCTACATAACCGATGAAAGCGGTGTGGTGAAATACTGCAATGAGAAAATCTCCATCGGTCTGGACCTTTACAAAGCGGATAAGAGTTACGAAGCCTTGAAAAAGGGAAAAAGTGCTTATGTATCCACGCCGATTAAGAACCGGGTGGAGGACGGAAAACTGTATAAATTCTTAGCCATGATGGATGAGGAAAAACGGATTTATCAAGCGGGGCTGTCCCTGGATTCAATCCTTCATTTCTCTTAAGAATCTGCATCAAAAGAATGTACATCAAAAAAACTCCTTAAACTAAGGAGTTTTTTTCGGTTCCAATACCTCGGTGCCGGCTACGAAACGTTTTTCAATATGTCGGTCATCTCCGATGTATAAATATCTTTCCAATCTTTCGGTTAAGGTTAAGTCCAGGGTTCCCAGTTCCCGGTCATCAATGATCAGGGCGTCAAAGGCATACTCGGGCTCGAAACTCCCCACTTTGCCGAAGAACTTTCCGCCGCCCTTAGTACCCATGAAAAATACTTCCGAAAGTTTTAAGGGCTCTAAGGTTTTTTTCGACTCCAGCCATTTCATTTTGGAGGCTTGTACCGCAGCGGTCATGACCTTGGGAATGGATACCTGGTGTCCGGCGCCAACGTCAGTGCCCAGACCCACGGCTACCCCTTTGTTTAAAAAGGACCGTACGGGCATAATGCCGCTGGCTAAGTTGTAATTGGCATTGGGACAATGGGCGGCGTAAACCCCGGATTTTGCCATCAGTTCGATTTCTGTATCCGTATTGAAGACGCAGTGGGCCATAATTGTGGGTTGATGGCCGAAAAGTCCGTATTGATGGTATATGCTGGCGTAATCCAGGGACTCGGGATACAGTTCCTTTACCCAGTCCACTTCCCCCTGATTTTCGGAAATATGGGACTGGATAAACACTTTATGATCTCTGGCGAAAGAACCCAGTTTTTCCATTAAGGGGGTGGTACAGGTGGGTACAAAGCGTGGGGTTAAGATCGGTTGCACCAGGGGAGACTTATTGCTGTACTCCTCTATGATTTCCAGGGTTTCCGACAGGGATTCTTCCGAATCCTCCAGGATAAAATCCGGACAGTTTCGATCCATATTCACTTTCCCTACAAAAGCCCCAAGGCCGGAATCGATAAACAGGTCTAAAAGATACTTTGTGCTATCCTTATGTACCGAGGCGAAGATCACCGACCGGGTGGTTCCGTTTTTCCAAAGAGCATGGACAACTTGAGGGTAAATTTCTTTAGCGTAGGAAAGATCTTTGAATTTACTTTCTTCGGGAAAGGTGTACTCCTCCAGCCAGGGGAGAAGTTCTTTATCAAGGCCCAGTCCTCTATTGGCAAATTGCGGGGCGTGGAAATGCAGGTCCACAAACCCCGGAAGGATTAACCGGTGGCCGAAGTCCTGAACCTCACAGTTTCGGTATTCTTCCGGGAGCTGTTCAAAGGTGCCGATAACTCTATGATTCTCAACCACGACATAGCCGTTTTCTATGGTGGTCAACTCTTCCAGGGAAGGGGTGTATACAATATTTCCTTTATATACTTGAGTAAGGTTATGTTCATTTATCATAAATTTTCACTTCCTTTATGGGAATAGGATGGACGGTTGATATCTAAATATTTATGGTGGCTACTTTACTAAAAACTTCACTAACTACATTATAGGGGCTACGGAAGAAACAAACAAGACAGTGAAAGATTGATTTATGAATACTACACAAAAGAAGTTTAGAATAATAAAAATAACAATAGGATATCTAAGCGCTGAAGGTTCATTGGCTGCATCAGTTGGTTATTTTACATAATCTCCGATGAAAGCCTTAGAAATACAGCAAAATAATAATTTAGGGTTTCGTTATAGAGAAAGTATTGTATAATATAACAAGAATGAAAATGGAATTGAATGAATCCCTACAGCAGTTAGAAAGGAAGAGCAAAACTATGAGAAAAAATTTGATTAAGATGCCAAGTATTATAATGATGACTCTGATAATATTTCTATCCTTTGCAGTATTCAGCGAAGCCCTGGAAGAAGACCCGAGACAAGAGGAAACTTCTTTATTAGTGATGGAAAGGGTAACGGATTTTTTTACCGGGGACAATTTTAATGTTCTGGAAGATCTGAGAGATCGAGTGGAAGAGTTAACGGAATCCATTGGCCGCGGGACGGAAAAAATCGGAGAATCCATGGAAAAACTTACGGATTTCATTGGATTTGGGACTACGGATTCCGATGAGGAAAAAGAGGAGTCTGAAACCGGGAATGAAGAGGAAAGGATCTCTTCCGGACAGGTGGTTGGAACATTTAAGACGAAGGCGGGAGAACCCTTTGAGAATATACGGGTAAACTTGGGGAACTACGCAACCTATACCGATAGTGAGGGAGAGTTTAATTTTGATAATATTCCCTATGGCGTCTATACCTTAAGCTACCAAGAGTCCCAAGGGGGCGAGTTGAAAAATATTGAAGAAATCCTGATTGACAGTGATAACGAACGATACGTCTTTAGCCTGGTGCTGGATACGGGAAATGAGGGAGCGGTCTTAGGGGAAGAGGAAAACGGCGAAGAAATCCTGGTGGACTCGGACTCCGAAGGGGCCCCTGAGGATGAAGGAATTGAGGATCCCGAGGAAAACAGCAACACTTTACTGCTTCTTTTATTACTGATTTTAATCTTGCTGGGCATTTTGGTTTTCTTATTGATGAATCGAAAACATATTAAAATCATTGATGGTGGAACCGGGGAGACTTTGGCTAAAAGGAAAGTGGATATTAAGTCCGTTACTTGGATCGACCTCACCGAAGAATTTCATGAAGCTTCCCAGGAGAAAATCCGGGTTCGATTTATTCGCTCCGCCATAAAGAAACTTTGCGGAAAAAAAGTGGTGTTTACCGTGGACGATCAAATCGTTGCGGAAATCCCCGAGTATACGGGAGAACTGGATTTTCTGGTTAAAAGAAAGTCGGCAGCCTTGGGAAACATGGATAAAGGGATCACGAATGAAGGAACTGGGGAGGATGAAAATTAAGAGGATGAAATCAGGATGAAAAATTTACCATAAGGGGATCCGGGATACCGGGAGATAACAAAGATCCCCCCCGGTACCTGAGGCAATTAGCCTTAGTCTGTTTAAAGCCTTGTAAACTGGGCATATATTACCTTAGAGTAATATGGAACAAAAAAACATCAAGGAGGAAAATCAATGGAAAGCACTGCCATGCGTACTTATGTGGGAAGAACCCCATTAATCAGAGCAAAAAACCTTGAGGAAAAACTGGGTATACGAAAAATCTATTTAAAACTTGAAGGAAACAACCCTTCGGGGCACCTTGAAGATCGGCTGGCCTATTTAATCGTAAGGGACGCCCTATCCAAGGGACAAAAGCATATTTGTTTAGGGAACAGCGGAAGACTTCTTTATTCCTTAGCCTATCTGTCAAAATATTTTGATGTGAACCTGGTTCTTTTTGCACCAAAGGATTCAAGAATTCCCCAGGATCATATTATTCGGGAAAATGATAAAATCGAAATTCATCAGGTGGGAGAAAACGAGGGGGATTGCATTGAAAAAAGCAATCAGTGTGCGGAGGAAAACGGTTACTATAATGCTAATCCCGGTATGACCAATAATATTTTATACCTCTACAGTTTTTCTTATCTTGCCAGTGAGATTAACACTCGGTTAAAAAAAGATCCTACCACCTTCTTTTCCCAAACCGGGGAAGGGTTTTCCATATCCGGTCTGTATTCCGGCTTAAAACAATCATGGATCAACGAAGAAATCGAACGCTTACCGAAGCTCTATGCCTGCAGTACCAGCGAAGGAAATCCTATTGTAGAGTCCTTTAAACAGGGCAGCAGAGAAATCATTAAAGTTCAGGAAGAAGATATTTCCGAGAGCAAGTACAATAAAAATTTAGTCCATCAAATCGATGCCAATGCCCAGGAGGCGTTAAATGCGGTGTATGACACCAAGGGCGCCGTAATATCCATTAGCGATGAGGAACTCCTTCGATATAAAGAAGAGTTTCAAGCCGTGGAGAACATTCGGGTTTCAACGGAAAACGCATACCCCATCGCAGCTTTTATGAAAACCCATGAAGAGGGGAAGCTGGAAAATGGAACCCATGTGATCATACTGAAGGACGGGAAAGTGGATCTGGACATTCAGGAGGTCACGAAAAAAACCTTGCCCCTGCCCTACGATGAATTTTTGGAATTACTGGACAACTGGCTTGTACAATACTCCGACCCCCTGGTGGAAATTCAGGAAGCCTTCGATAATGCCTTAGAGGGAGGATTTGTATTAACCGCCTATTTTGATGATGAGTTAGCGGGGATTTGTGTTCTGTCCAAGACCAGCTTTGATGAGTTCTTCCCGAAATACCACCTGTCCTATATCGCAACCAAAAAAGATATCAAGGGTAAAGGAATCGGAACCCAACTGATGCAAAGAGCCATTGAACTGTCGGAAGGGAATGTATCCCTCCATGTGGAAGTGGAAAATGAAAATGCCATAAAGCTTTACGAAAAAATGGGCTTTAAACGTAAATATTATAGAATGCTCTATGACGGACTGGAAAAATATGAAGCCCAGGAGTAATCAAAATTTAGGAAAAAACAGCAGATAAAAAGGTTTAACAATAAGGATCAAATAAAAAAGATCAAAGAAAAACCCCCGATACCATGGAGCATCCCATGGTATCGGGGGTTTTTAGGCTTTCATTTTCAGGTTTTATTGGAGTGGAGGAAATTATAGTACGTCCTGTAATTTTTCCACAAAGGTGATGTTTTCCTCCATGGTTCCGATGGAGACCCGAATAAAGGTTCCGTAAATCGGTCGAATAATGACGCCTCTTTTTTGCAGTTCCACAAAAATTTCCTGGGCATCCTTTTTCACATCCACCAGGATATGGTTGGTCTCGGAGGGAGCAAATTCCAGATCCAGTTCTTTGAAAACTTTATAAAGGTAACGTTTTCCTTCTTCATTTACATCATAGCTTCTTTTTAAGAACTCTTCATCTTCCAAAGCGGCAATGGCTGCTACCTGGGCTAAGGTATTAATATTAAAGGGTCCGCGGATTTTGTTGATATGATTAATGATTTCCTCCGAGGCCACGGTATAACCTACCCGTAGAGCGGCCAGGCCATAGGCCTTGGAAAAGGTGCGCATAATAACCAGATTCGGATAATCCGGTAAATATTTCAAGGCGTCCTTGGGATAATCATCCCGGGTTACGTACTCCTGGTAGGCCTCATCGTAGATTACAACAATATCCTTAGGAACGCTTTGTAAAAATTCTTCTAAAACATCCTTTGTAAACATGGTTCCCGTAGGGTTGTTGGGATTGCATAACCAGATCATCCGGGTTTTATCTGTGATTTTTTCTTTCATACCTTCGAGATCGTAGGTGTGGTTTTTAAGGGGAACCACAACGGGGATCCCTCCCATCATTTTACAAGTGCTGATGTAACGGGGGAAAGTGATATCCGCCATAATGACTTCGTCGCCTTCCTGAATAAAGGTTTTAGAGAGCTGATCCACCATTTCATCAGAACCGCTGCTGGGTAATACCTGAGTGGTCTGGACATTGAATTTTTTTGCAATGGCTTCTTTTAGGGCGGTGGTGTTTCCGTCGGGATAGATGCTTAGGTGATTTAGAGCATCTTGAATGGCTTGTTTCGCTTTTTCGGAACAGCCCAGGGGATTTTCGTTGGAAGCAAGCTTAATAACTCGATCCAAACCGTACTCCCGTTTTACGTCTTCCACGGGTTTTCCCGGCTTATAAGCTTGCAAATCTTTAATTTGAGGACGAAATTCTATGGTCATAAAAAAACCTCCTTGTGATTTTTTTTGAATTGTTCAAAATCTATTATAACATATTATAAAATAATAGGTCCCGGAAATAAAAAAAAATCTAAATTTTTGAGAGAAAAAAGAGGAATTATGAGAAATATATAGAATAGTATATTAAGTCAAAAAATTCTAACCTAAACTGGAGGGAAGTATTATGAGAGTGTATAACGGAAAAGAAATCAGAAACGTTGCGGTACTGGGTCACGGTGGAAGCGGGAAGACAACATTAACAGAAGCCGCCCTTTATAGTACAAAAGTCAAAAATCGAATCGGGAATGTGGATGATGGAAATACAACTTCGGATTTTGATAAAGAAGAAATCGACCGAAAAACTTCGATCAGCACTTCGGTAATTCCTATAGAATGGCAGAATCATAAAATCAACTTTTTAGATACTCCGGGATACTTTGATTTTATCGGAGAAGTACAAAGTGCCCGTAAGGTTGCGGGAAGCCTGCTGATTATGGTGGATGCTACGGGAGGCATTGAAGTGGGTACGGAAAGCGCCTGGGAATTTGCCATGGAGAAAAACCGGCCGACCTTTATATTTATTAATAAAATGGACAAAGAAAATGCGGACTTTCAAAAAGTATTGGCTGAACTTCGGGAAAAATTCGGCAAAAAAGTGGCGCCTTTTCAAATTCCCTTAGGAGAAAACGATAGTTTTATCGGAAATGTGAACGTAGTAAAGATGATTGCCAGAGAATATACGGGTACGGATTGTATAGAAAAAGAAATTCCAAAGGATAAGCTTGAGGAAGCAGAATCCATCAGAGAGATGTTAATCGAGTCCGTGGCGGAAAGTGATGAAGCATTATTGGAGAAATATTTTGAAGGGGAAGAATTTACCGAGGAGGAAATACAAAAAGGATTAAGAACCGGAGTGATTTCCGGAGACATCGTTCCCGTTATCTGCGGTTCAACGGTTAAAAACATCGGTATTCATACCCTCCTGGATATGTTAGTGGACTACTCCCCCTCGGCCGAGGACTTACCGCCGAAGGAAGGGGTCAATCCCGATACGGAAGAAGAAGTGGTACGGGGCTTTGAACCCGATGAACCCTTTTCCGCCCAGGTGTTTAAAACCATTGTGGACCCCTATCTTGGAAAAATTACCATATTTAAAGTCTTTTCCGGTTCCCTAAAGGCCGACACGGAAGTTTTAAACGCCAACAAAGATCAAAAGGAAAAAACGGGAACTCCCTTCCTGCTACGAGGAAAAGAGCAATCGGAAGTACCGGAAGTACGGGCCGGGGATATTGCGGCGGTTTCCAAGCTGCAGTATACAACCACCGGGGATACCCTTTGCAGTATTGATCATCCCGTGGTATTCAGTCCCATTGAATTTGATGAACCCCAATTAACCTTAGCCATCAAACCGAAAGCCCGGGGAGATGAAGAGAAAATCAGCAATGGTCTGCAAAAACTTTTCGAAGAGGATCCTTCCTTTAAGTTCGAGCGAAACAAAGAAACCAAACAAACCCTGATCCGGGGACAGGGCGAACTGCATATTAAAATTATCTGCAACAAACTGAAAAATAAATTCGGGGTGGACCTTGACTTAGAAGATGCGAAAGTTCCTTACCGGGAAACCATTAAAAGCAAATCCGATGTGCAGGGAAAACATAAAAAACAATCGGGAGGACACGGTCAGTACGGTGATGTGAAAATGACCTTTGAGCCTTCAAAAGAGCCCTTTGAATTTGTGGAAAAAGTAGTGGGGGGGTCCGTGCCGAAGGCCTACATTCCCGCAGTGGAAAAAGGAATTATTGAAAGTATGGAAAAAGGCGTATTGGCAGGCCAACCGGTAACCAACATTCGGGCGACCTTATATGACGGATCCTATCACGATGTGGATTCCTCGGAAATGGCCTTTAAAGTGGCGGCCTCCATCGCTTTTAAAAAAGGTATGGAACAGGCAAAGCCTGTTTTACTCGAGCCTATAGTAAAGGTGGATATCCTGGTTCCTGAAGATTATATGGGAGACGTTATGGGAGATCTGAATAAACGAAGAGGAAAGATTAACGGTATGATGCCTCAGGAAAATGGAAAGCAGACGGTCAGTGCCGAGGTGCCTCAGTCGGAGATGTTTAAATACGCCATTGATCTTCGTTCCATGACCCAATCAAGAGGATCCTTTGATATGGAATTTTTACGATATGAGGAAGTACCGGCAAATTTAAGCAAAAAAATCGTTGAATCCTTAATCGAAGAGAACGAGAAGGAGTAACGGAAAAGAAGGCGATTTCTTCACAGAAAAAACAGGAGTCTATCGAATCTGATAGGCTCTTTTTTTTTGAAAAAATAATCGAGGTCAACATTGAAACCAAAGGTTACGGAGCAATTTGTTTGAAGCCCGGGATAATGGATAATTATTAACTAAGAAAAGAATTGAAAAAAACCGAAGGTTATCGATATAATAGAATTAAATATTTTTTAAACCTTGGAATTTTGAAAGGGGCTGTTTAACCGTCGGTTAACGAAGAAGGGCTTATTCAGGTCTGAACAGGGGAGGGTTCAATATGAAATGCCAAGAATGCCATGATAGAGAGGCTGCACTCCATGTAAAAGAAACCATAAACGGAGAAATACACGAGGCGTATTTATGTGAAATCTGCGCCGCTAAAAAAAGTCCTTTTCATAGTCACGATACGGGGCAAAAAATCTTTAATCTTCATCAATTATTATCGGGAATGATGGAGCTGGAAGAGAAGCCAACGGG
>PWEO01000159.1 GCA_003553525.1 Clostridiaceae bacterium | reverse complement strand
CCAGTATGTAACGACCTTCGATATTATCGGAAGTATATAGTTCCGTGGCAGGACCGAAGTGTATATACCTTTCCATATGACGATAGGCACTCTTTGAAGTGAAGAAAAGCTCTTGTTGATTAATTATAAAAAGCACTATCATCACCAGTAGAGCAATCTGTATAATCAGTTTTGTTTTTTTGTTCATGGGGTCTCGCTCCTTTCAGGAAGTGGAAGGGTTATTTCAAATTCTCGGTTGTAACGATCGTATTCCAGAGCGAGAAATTCAGCATCTCCATCAATGTCTTTAAGTCGCAATACTAAATCTTGTCGGAATATTCGTGAACGATAGGGAATCGTAAGGTCGTAATAGCTATTTCCTAAGTCATCATGAACCGAGTTGAATAAGAATCCTCGAATTCTTGGGGCTCTCGTATAGGAAACGGCCTCAATAAGAATAAATGCCTTACCATCATCCTGTATAACTGCCCGGTCAAAATAATAAGTAACAGCATCCATTTGTATTTCCTGATCTATGGTAATTTCTGCAATCACAAGGTCATCCTCAATTCCAATATCTCTGGTGCTATGGAATAGGAACTCACCGCTGAAAAAAATCAGCAAATGAAGAGCAAAAGCTCCGAGGATAATCAAAAGTCCTTTCGTGAGGAGCAGCGCCCAGCCTAAGAAAGGATTATGAACTTCATTAAGTGATTTGCCGATTTTTTGAGGGTCCCCCATTTCTTCCATGGTTAGGGATAGAGCTTCTTTACGGGTCATCCGTTCTTCGATGATCAAATACCGAACCTTATCTTCAATATGACTGCTGTATTCTTCTTCAATTTCTTTTTTGGCAGGAAAAAAGCGAACTTCCCCTAAGAGCTTTTCAATAAAGTCATTTTCCGACGGATCCTTTGCTGTCATAAATAATCACCTCCATTAGCCATAGGTATTAAGGCTTTTTTGTCTGCCAGCTCCGATCACCTTCTGAACATTCTCAGAGAAGGATTTCCAGGCTTCGGTTTCTACTTCCAGTTCCTCAATACCGGACTTGGTTATTTTATAATATTTCCGAGTTTTACCCGTATCTCCCTTAGCTTTATAAGATTTCACATAGCCTTTAGCCTCTAAGCGGTGAAGAACCGGATACAAAGTACCTTCCTTAAACTGAAAAGCTTTTTCTGATCGGAGCTCTAATTCTTTAATAATCTCATACCCATAGCGGTCCTGCTCTTGTAAAAGCGATAAAAGCAGCAGTACGGTACTTCCTCCGATTAACCCTTTATCATAATTCATGATTTGCCTCCTTTCAATTGGTTCTTTCATGGAAACTGATGGAATTGACCATGGCATCGGGAATCCTTTTAAAATCATCAAAGTCATCCGTTGGAATCCTAGCATCCATGCTGAAAATATAATCTTCGTGCACGGTTAAGACTCTATAAGTTGTTTCGCCGGGCAAAGAATTAAAATGGACTACATGGGCGGTTTTCCCTTCTATTTCTCGCTCTTCATGAAATAAAAAATCTCCACGAGCTTGTTCCTCTTCAATTTCCTCTTCCCACATACGGTATATGTCTTCTTCTGTTAATCCTCCGGAAATCGGTGACATACTAATACCAATCATTTTTTCTTCGGAGGGACTGATAAAATTTGTGATTTGAATAATCTCCAAGTTTTCATCCTGAACCGTCCAATCCCCGGGATAATCCATGGTAAGATAAGGGCTTTCATAGCTCCCCTCTAATGTTACTTCTTCAGTTTCACTACAACCGAAGATCATTGTAAGTGTACCAATTAAGAGAATCACTAAAATAAGACCTGTACTTTTTTTTATCATAAAACACCACTCCCATATAATATTTAGCAAATCTATTTGCATAGACCATCTATGCATAAATTATACATAGATTATCTATGCAAGTCAAGAATTACAAGAATATTTTGTGGTTTTGTTCTATACAAAGAGAACTTACGGTATAATAACCTCAAGGCGACTAATTGATTATCCAAAAGAAAAAAGGATATAAAGGATATATAAGAAAAGAAGAATATAAAAATTTATAGGAGGCGTTAGAAAATGAAATATAAAATGCTGCATACCTGTTTACGTGTGATGGATCTTGAAAAATCCGTGGAATTTTACACAAAGGCCTTAGGATTAAAAGAGACCCGGAGAAAAGATTTCCCTAAGCACGAATTTACATTGGTTTTTTTAGCCGATGAGGAAGAAAACCATGAAATTGAATTAACATATAACTATGATCAGAAAAAGCCCTATACCATCGGTGATGGATTTAGTCATATGGCATTAGCGGTGGATGATTTGGAAGCATCGCAGCAAAGACATAAAGAAATGGGCTATAAAGTAACGGATTTAATGGGACTTCCCGGATCTCCACCAAGATATTATTTCGTTACAGATCCTGACGGATACGAAGTGGAAATTATCCGAGGTTCCTAACGGTACGTATTATTGCCGAAAAGTACTATTAAAGGAGGAACCACCGTGCTCACAAGAGAACAAATGAAGTCTGATCAAAAACCCTATGAAATTAATCAAGATAGATATGAACGATTTCCTGTAACGAGCCAGGCATTTGCAGTAGTCAGCACGCGAGATATGGGAGAGCCCAGCTATTTAGGATTTCTTGAAAAAATGCATCGGAACCTGGGGATTCGAATGCAGCAGGGAGATGAAGGGTTTTCAAGGGAAGAAAATGCCAGAGATTTAGGGGCGAATACAATGAATCTTTTATTGGGTTCTTATGGTTTTCCCAATCATCAATTTTTGCAATGGAAATCCATGATCGTTCCTGAAGAGCTTACAAAACAACCGGTGCAAAATTCCTCTGAAGAACTG
>PWEO01000055.1 GCA_003553525.1 Clostridiaceae bacterium | reverse complement strand
TCTTATCACTTCAGTCTTTCCACTTCTTTTTTTCGCCTTCTTCTTAAATGCTTTCTTCTCTTATCCTACCATATTTCGGGAAAATTTCGTTATAAATCTTTAATTATCTTTCGCCGTAAGAAAACCCCCTAAGACCGGTTCATGGGTTATAGCGGGTTTATGGTTGGTTTCATCAAGCGGTGATCGGTTTCAATCGACATAGTATATTAGGGTCTTTCCAGTTTAAAGATTTCCCCAAGCTTTTCGTAGCTGGTTCCTGCCAGTCGGCTGACGGGCCGGAGGATTCGGGGATCAATTCTTCCCTGCTGAAGCACGGTATCCCGAACATGATACTTTACCACCCGGCCAATGACTAAGTCGCAGGCCGGCGCCTTTTCCGTGCCTCCCAGGGGAATGATTTTTTCCAGTACGCATTCCATTCGAATACTGGCTTCTTTTACCCCCGGGGTCTTAATTTCGGTACTGTCAACGGGTGTTAGGCCGGTGTATTCCACTTCGCTTCTTGTGGGAGGAAAGGCGATGGAGGTTTCATTGATCTTTTCAATATAGGATTCGTCGGTAATATGGATCACAAAGTCTCCCGTTTCCATGGCATTCCTTGCCGTATCCTTCATTTCCCCGCGGTCCCGCTGCACGGAAATCGAGAGCATCGGCGGATTGGAAGTTACAATATTAAAGTAGCTGAATGGGGCGCCGTTTAAAACCCCTTTATCCGACAGGGTGGTAGTAAAGGCTACGGGTCTTGGAATTACCGATCCCGTTAGGAAAAAGTAGTTTTCCTGAGCCGTTAAATCCATAGGATTGATGGTTTTCATGGTTTCGATGGTTTTCATTCCCTTCATTTCTATTTTTCGGTTCGTTGATTCTATTTTTTTCGATTCATTCATTCTATTTTTTCGGTTCTTTTAATTCGATCTTCGGCAGTTTCTGTTCCAATTTTTCCCGCATGGACTGATACTGCTTGGGAAGCATTAGTTCAGAACCCAGATTTTCCAAGGATTCATCCACATCAAAGCCCGGACCCTCCGTGGCAATTTCGAAAAGAATTCCCCCATTTTCGTTGAAGTAAATGGATTTAAAATAGTTCCGGTCCCGAACCTTGGTTACGCGGTATCCCTTATCTTCCAGGAGTTTTTTCCAGGCCAGCTGTTCCTGATCATTGGACGCTCTGAAAGCAATGTGATGCACCGTTCCCACACCGGTGGTGCCGGGATCTTCCGAGGTTTTTTTAAGATCAATGATGTTTCCGAGATCCTGAGAACCTTGGTAGCGGATCAGTCCCTGGTCCTCTCCGATTTTTTCAAATCCGAAAAGGTTTTCCAAAAGCTTTCCGGTATTTTCAGGATCTGTTGAATACAACGTAGCCCCGGCAAAGCCTTTTATCCCCTTCTCCTCCGAAACCCCGCCAAAGCTGTAGTTGCTTAAGGGTCCGGATTTTCGCTCCGTTAACTCTATTTGCAGTCCATGGGGATCTTCAAAACCTACATATTCTTCCCCGAAACGGCTTTCTTCCCTAAAGTCTATATGGTATTTAGTCAGCCGTTCCTTCCAGTACTGCAGGGAATCTTCCGGCACCCCATAGGCGGTGACGCCTACCTGGCCCCCTCCGATTTTCCCTTTAGGGGCATCGAGCCATGGAAAGAAGGTAATGACCGTACCCGGCGTACCCTGATAGTCTCCGAAGTATAAATGATAGGTTTCCGGCGCATCAAAATTTACGGTTTTTTTGATCATTCGAAGTCCCAACACCCCGCCGTAAAAGTCCAGATTTTCCTGGGGATCTCCTACAACGGAGGTTATATGGTGAATGCCTTTATTGATTAATTTCATTGTTTTTACTCCTTTCTCGATTTTTCCGATGGATTATACGGGAATCATTGATAACGATTCTTATTTATGATACCCATTTTCCACCGGATTAAATCTTAAAGGAGGCATTCCCTGTTTTTTATTTCTTTCCCGACGTTACAATCCCGACCAAATCGACAGTATTCCCATCCCCATAATCAAACCCATGCTGATTCTTTTAAAAAGCCGCTCATTGACTTGATTTCCCATACGTATTCCGATTAAGGTTCCGATCATCAGTCCGGGGAAAAGATATAAAGAGTAGCTGACAACTTCCGTCGTGATCAGTCCGCTGAAAAAATAGGTAGGGATGGAAAAGAGATTAATCATCCAAAAGTACAGGGTTAAATTGCTCCGAAAAATTTGCTTTTCCACCTTTTGGTTGTTTAGAAACAGTACAATGGGAGGGCCTCCCAGGGAAACACTGCCGTTTAACAGCCCGCTGACAAAACCTACGGGAATAAAGGATCGTTTGCTGTTTTTCATTTTAATATGATAACCGGAAATATTTACCCCGGCCACAATGACAATAATAATGCCGACCACCAGCTTCAGGGTGTTCTCCTCCAAAGCTTTCAAAAGATACCCCCCAAAGGGGGTGCCTGCCATTCCGGAAACAACCAGCACGATGATCTTCTTTAGTTGAACATGCTCCCGGATATGGTAAAGAATGACACTGTTTAGTATTAAACTGTAAATCATTAATATGGGCACCGCAACCTGCAAGGGAAACATGATTCCCAACAGAGGCACCGCAATTAATGAAAATCCGAAACTGGTGGCCCCCTGGGTCATGGCCGCTATAAATATTACTAGGATTCCAAAGAGAATTTGCTGTATCATTATGTCCATAATAATTGCCTCCTGTTTTATGTACTTCCGGCGGTTCTTTCTCGTTATTATAACATAATAAGAAAAAGCTTTATATTTTAGCTGGATAGGTTTACCTCTTTAAAAATTGGATAAATATAGGGTATGAAAGCTTTGTTCGGCGAATAACCGGAGATTTTTAAAAAGGTTTACAAAGGAGGAAAGGTTATGAAATTAAGCCAACTGATCAATGAACAGGGAAGACAGCAATCCCCCTATATGGAAGGGCTGGTCAATCATCTTCCCATGGGACAACTCGCTCTGTATCAGCTCACGAAGGACCTGGAAAGGGTGGCATCCTATACCGATTTTTATAATGAACGTTTTAATGTTGATCCCGTCTCAAAGAATTATACCCCGGCAACTTCCCTTGTTGAATGTCTCGGGAAAAGAGAGGAATATGAGGCTTGTCTGCACTTAATGACAGAAGAAGTACAAACCCACGGGGCGAATGCCATGATCGAGAAAATTCTGAACACCTACCCCCTGGGCCTGTCTTCCGGGCTTTTCCACGTTACCATACGGCTGGCCTACGCAAGGGAAGCGGTTTCTTACGATGAGGCTCTTACAGAAGAGATCATCCGGGCCCTTTCTTATTATGTAACTGCATACCGAGAAGTAACCCCGTTTTTTCGAAAAATTCCCCGGGATCAGGCCTTGGAAAACATAAAGCAGTTAATGAAAACTTCTGCGGTTGATAAAATCCTCTGTGAAAATGATTCTCTGGGAAAAACCATGAAAAAACTATACCAAAGCCCCGATTATCTGGATAAGGGATTTTTAATCGAGGGTACGGTCGACGATAAGGTTCTAGGCCTTTTGGACATCTGTCTTCCTGCCTTTGAGCACACGAAAAGCATCGTAGCCCTTCACTGTATTACGGGCCTCCATGCCATGCTGGTATTAAAAGAGTATTTTAAGGATTTCAGCAACGCATTGGACATTTACACCACGGCGGTTATTACCCACTTATTGACCATCGATGGCATTGCCTTTCCGAAGCCGGTTCATGAGCCGGTGCTACGCTCGTGGCCGGAATTGATTGAAAAGGGCGCTTCTTCTAAGGATGTGCATACCATAAAGTTTACCTACACCTGTCATGAACTCTTTGAATGCTATCATCTGGAGGGACTGAAAAAATCTTTGCTTCATAAGATCAATAAATAAACCTGTGCTTTCCTTTTAACACCAGGTATGTCCTCATATAAAAAGTACAATGGATCTTCATTGTACTTTTTCCTCTGTTTTCATTTCATGGCCCTTCGATCTCCCTGCGAAATATCAGCAAGAGGGCAAGTCCCAAAACCGTGGTGCTCCCTGCCAGAAGAAATGCCGGCGTAAAGGAACTGGTCACATCCAGGAGTCTCGACCCAAGCAAACTTGTAAGGGCCCCTATCCCAAAAGCGCTGAATACTAAGCCGTAATTCAACCCTAAATATTTTGTGCCAAAGCCCGCGGCTACCAGCACCGGAAAAAGCGCAAAGGTTGTGGCATACCCAATCCCTAAAAACAGCGTACATAGAAGAAGCAGTCCGTAGTTTACAGCGATTAAGGGGAGGGCAAAGAATACCATGGCCTGCATGATATACACAATGATCATAACCTGAAGCGTGCCATACCGATCGGATAAATGGCCCACAAACGGACGGCCCAGACCGTTGGTGAGCGCATAGGCAGAAATAGCCGTCGCTGCAATGGCAGGTTCCAGCTGTAATACAATTTCTCCATAGGCAGGGATTAGCCCGATGGCGGTTAATCCCCCGCCGATCACCATGGCCAGGGCTAACCATAGAATATAAAATACCTTTGTTTTCACAAAATCCTTAGGTGAAATATCTTTTAGCATTTCCGCTGATTTAACGCCCTTGCTTTTTACGGTTTCTTTTCGTTGAGGAGCCCGGTAACCCTCGGGAGGATTTTTGAGAAGTCGCGCCCCAATTAATGCAACCACCGCAATAAATATGGAAAGTACGATAAAGGTTCCATCGACCCCCCACCAATCAATCATTTGACGTTTAAGGGGTGAAAACACAACCGCGGCCAGACCGAAACCCATTACAGCGGTGGAAACTGCAAATCCCGGTCGATCCCCGTACCATTTACGGGCGGTGGGCGCAATGCATGCGTAGGTAAGACCACAAGCCATCCCGACGAGAATACCGTAGGAAAAAACCAGCCAACGGGGAGAAGGGATCCACCGAAGCAGCCCCGACAGGGCATAACCAACAAAAAACAGCACCGCCCCCCATGTGGCAACTTTTCGGGGACCAATCTTATCTTGAATCCACCCCGCGGGAATCATGGTTATGGAAAATACGATAATCATAATCGTAAAAGGCAGTGTGGCCTGGGTAGCCGTCCAGCCCCAATCCATAACCAAGGGAACCACAAAAGAACCCCAAGCATAGCTCATGCCTCCCATTAAAGAAAGCAGGAACCCGCCCAGAAGAATCATCCATCGCCGACTTATGTCTGGATTGGAAATTGAAACTTTCATTTGATCTCCTCCTTTTCCAGGGAACCCCTCTTGGAACTCATTGTGATGCCTCCGCTTATTTGTCTGCTTTTTAGTTTTTTTATTGTATTTTTACTTCTTTTAACTTCTCATTAATCATTTCTCTATCATACTCTTTGTAGCCCTGTTTCTCCGCCCACTCTTTTAAGTCTTTATGCCCGGGATGTTCAGAATCATTGTAAACCTTTAAAAATTCGTTGTATCCCTGGGCTCCTCCCAGATTTTCAATGGGAGCCGCCTCCCCGCCGTCTATTAATACCGGATGCTCTTTCGCATGATTTTCCACCGTCTCGACATAACCAATAATAAACTGCCATTTTTCTTCATAATCGTACACGTATTCCATACTTTGATATTTTTCCAAATAATATCCGATATGAAGCTCATCCGGTTTTTTTATCTCGGTTTCCAAGTCCTTTAGCCGGGATTCATTAAAGGCCTGAAATTCTTCCGGGGAATCTCCATGCCTCTTTACCACGTCTTCCCGGTTTTCTTTATACATCCGGTGTTCTAAATAGGCTTCCTCGTCATTGGTAATCCGAAGATTCTCTTCGGGCAGATTAAACTCATACATTTGTCCCGCTTCATCCAGAGCCCACCCCTTAAAATTCGAAACCTTTTGAATCACTTCATGGAGATTTTCAAAGGTTGCCGCAGCAGGAATCATCACCTCTCTCCACATTAAAGGATGTACCTCTTGTAACTGTATCGTAATTCGATATGCTTTCATAAAATCACCTCGCTTAATTTCTTCTACTCTATCCAGCCTAACATAAATTCTGTTGATATTTAATGATGTTTAATGATATTTATGATATTTATTGATATCCATCAGTGTTTTGTAAAACTAATTAAGACTTTTTACACAGGTCTTACTGATCCTCTCGTAAAAAAGTCTTCGTTCTCTTCGAGTCAAAGACAATCCTATATGAAGAGCGCCGGTTCCCATGATTACAAATACTCCTAAAAAAAGAAAGGATATATAGGGTTCCCCCGCACCGGTTACCTCCAGCAGCGCTAAGGGTCCCGGAAACCATAGAAGAAATAAGAGATGGCGAAAAATCATTCTGCCTCGGGAAAAGGGCTTCCCTTCCGAGGGATAAACATTGATCTTTACCAAGGCCATGCCTAGGGTTTGTTTTTTAAGTGCAAGGGTCGTCCCTATAAAGTATACGGCACTGAGTAGAAAGGCTATGGTGAAACTGAAACCGCCGCCACCCAGGTTCCCGAGGAAAAGAAACTCCATCAGAATACGAGCCGGGAAAAATAGTCCTGTGATAATTACAACATCCACGCCAAAAGCGAGCAAACGCCTTGGAATCGTCACTTCTTTTATCTCTTCAAAAATCTCCTCTTTTTCCATTTCCGGAGTCCACCCCTTAAAAAGCGGAGCAACAAAAAATCCTACCACAGCACCTATAGTGTTAATTATCAAATCATCCACGTTAAATATTCGATAGGGTCTGGGGTACACCCCATATAGTCCCGTAAGTTGGGTAAGCTCAAAAAACAGACTCAACAAAAATCCTGCCAGAAGAGTTTTAAAGAAATTAAACCCGAAGTATTTACGAAGATACACCCCTAAGGGAATGGTTAAAATCAAATTGAAGTAAACGGTATAAGCCGTGGGCTGTAAAAAAGCCGCGGGAAAGGTCCTCGGATCCGAAAAATCGATCCCGGAGTAACGTAAAAAGTGTTCCACAAAAATAAAGGGTTCTAGATTGTAAAATGGAGTATTTAAGGCTTCCACCGATTCCCTTGACGGAAGGGGAAGGATTACTAAAAAGTAAGCCGCAACCAAATACCAGATAAAAGAATAACCGACTAAGGTTCTTTTCACCGGAACCTGCCCTCGCTTGCGGTAATTATATATGGCATAGGGCACCGCGGATAATAATACAATTAATAGGGAAGCCCCTACACTCATGGCTATGGGCGATAAATACTGTCTAATCATTCTCTAGCCTCCGGATGGTTATTATTTCTTGATTATTGTATAAATATTATACCATATTTGATAGCTGAAACTAATTTTTTCCATAAAAAACACTCTCCTTACGGTCCCCAATATTTCATAGGATGAACGGCAAAGAGAGCTTTAATTGTTTCTTTAACGGTTAACCCCGGCTTAAAACCTCTTGAATCCCTTACTTTTGCTGTTTATAAGCTTTTACTACATGTTTTGCTAAAATTGTCGTTGTAACGGAACCTACGCCGCCGGGAACCGGAGTGATCATGGATGCTTTTTCCTGTACCTTTTCAAAGTCTACATCTCCACAAATATTTCCCTCTTCATCCACATTAATACCTACATCAATCACCACTGCCCCTTCAGAGATCCAGTCTTCTTTTACCAGCTTCGGTACTCCCACGCCAACCACAACAATTTCTCCGTTCCTGGCAACTTGGGCCGTATCCTTTGTTTTTGAGTGAGCCACCGTAACCGTGGCCTTTTTATTGAGTAAAAGCATAGCCGCAGGCTTTCCCACAACCATGGATGAACCGATTACCGAAGCATCCGCCCCTTTGATTTTCACCCCGTAGAAATCCAAAATTTCCATAACCGCCGTGGGGGTACAGGGGTTAAATCCCGTAGGATCTCCCTCGGCCAATTTCCCGAAATTCACCGGGCTGAAACAGTCAATATCCTTTTCTGCGGCAATGATATATTTAATCACGCTTTCATCTATTTGCTTCGGCAAGGGTCTGAAAATCAAAATACCGTGTACGGTGGTATCATTGTTTAGCTTTTCCAGTTCCACAATAAAGTCATCCTGTGTTATATCCTGAGGAAGTACTACGGACTGAACCTCAATCCCGATTTTTTTTGCGCGGTTGGTGGCTCCCCGTTCATAAGCAATATCATCTCCCCGCTCTCCTACCCGGAGTGTTGCAAGTTTAGGTGCCCCCCCCTGTTCACGGATTATTTCGATTTCTTCGGATAATTCTTCTGTAATCTTATCTGCAACCGGTTTTCCTTTAATCACTTTTGCCATAAAGTAACCCTCCATTTGAAATTTTTTCACGAATCTGATTTTTTCTTTATCATTATATCCCATTTACCAACATTTTTAAACATCTCCCGTGAATTATTCTACTTTTCAGATCCAGACCGGGAAGGCTTATCCATTATGACAAAATGGACAGCCACCTAAATTCTATTCACAAGAGGTCTAAGTGCCGCAATAAGTTACATAGGGTTTATCCAAAGGACCGGGAGGTTTTTGGTAAGGCTCATATTCCTCCCTGTAATCGTAGGGATTTCGAAGCACTTTTAATAGCTCACGGATCACACTGTAATCCTTGTTATCCACCGCTGCAGCCAGGGCTTTTTCCACTTGATGATTGCGGGGAATTACCGTGGGATTGGAGGCTTTCATCAGCTGTTTTACCGCTTCTTCCGATTCGGTTTGTTCACCCAGGCGTCTTTTCCATTTACCCCGCCAGTCCGTAAATCCCTGACTCTCCCGGATTTCCAGTACTTCCTTATTTCCGTAGGTTAATGCCAGAAACGTATTGGTAAAATCCAAACTTTCCTCTTTCATTATTTCAAGAAGCTCATCAATAAGATTTTCGTCTTCTTTTGATGCTTGGAAAATACCCAGCTTTTTCCCCATACCCGACAGCCAATATTTATGGTGTAGAGCAGGGAACTGCCGTAAATGCTTTTCAATTAGCTTAACTCCCTGGGTCTGATCCTTATGAATCAAAGGAAGCAGGGTTTCTGCAAACCTTGCTAGATTCCACTGTGCAATGGGTGGTTGGTTTTTATAGGCGTAACGGCTTCCACGGTCAATGGAACTGAACACCGTTTCAGGATCATAGGTATTCATGAAAGCGCAGGGCCCGTAGTCAATGGTCTCGCCGCTAATCGCCATATTATCCGTATTCATCACCCCGTGGATAAATCCGGCAAGCTGCCATTTTGCAATTAATGAGGCCTGTTTGTTCATGACCTCCTCAAAAAATTTCAGGTATTTCGGGTTTTGAGAATGAATCTCTTGCTCAGGACCACGGGCCTCTTCCAGGGAGTCTTCCATAATGTTCGGAAAGTGCCGCTCAATCGTGTAATCCGCCAGAGCCTTTAATTCTTCGATGTTTCCAAATTGGCTGATATACTCAAAGGTTCCGACTCTAATATGACTGGCGGCAATCCTTGTCAGAACGGCTCCCGGCAGCTCTTTTTCACGAAGAATGCTCTCTCCCGTTGAAACAACGGCTAGAGAACGGGTACTTGGGATCCCTAGCCCATACATCCCTTCGCTGATAATATACTCTCGAAGCATGGCTCCCAAAGCTGCCCGGCCGTCTCCCCTTCGGGAATAAGGCGTGGGTCCCGCCCCTTTTAGTTGAATATCGTATCGCTCACCCTTCGGTGTGATTTGCTCTCCCAGAATGATTGCCCGGCCATCTCCCAACATCGTAAAATGTCCGAATTGGTGACCGGCATAGGCCTGGGCTATGGGCTGTGCCCCCTTGGGTATTTCATTTCCGGACAAAATTTCTGTCCCCTCCGCTCCTTCCGAATCTCTTGAATTCATCCCCAGGAGATTTTCTACAGCTTTATTGTAGATAACAATCTCAGGGTCCTTTACAGGGCTAGGGGAAATTTCACTGAATAGTTTATTCGGTAACTGTCGGTAACCGGCTTTTAAATTCCACCCTTGTACTTCTATTACAGGTTTTATAAGATCCACAGACATTTCATCGCCTCCTGACGCTTTAGCTTTCTTTACCTTCTGCTATTAGCGGGACACCGCCTCTACTCTGATAATATGGCGTACGTTGATAAATATATTTCGTTCTCTTTCTGTGGTAATTTCAACAAAATCTCTTTTGATGCTGTTTTCCTCATCCAAAAATTCCTTTAAAAAGTCTTTTGGCTCCTTGTCAATTGTATAAACAAGATCCTCAGTTACAATACGGGTTTTCACTGTTCCACCTTCTTTCAAATCCTTATTTTTTTATTATACTGTCAATGCCTATTGGCTTTATTTCTCAACCCTTATCCTAAGCATCGGTTAATCTGTTCTATAGTTTTACCCATTATTATCACTATTCAAAACAATTATCCCCTAATATTTTTTTGTTGAAAACACTTGCATGGCTTTATCCGAACATTCCGAATTCTTGTTTTGTTACCATTGCAACCCATGGCTTCAGGGGTTATAATGAAAAAAAAGGTTGATTATTATCTTTCTGTTATGGTTTATGCAGCGCTATTAAAAAGGAGGCTTTTACCATGGATGAACGCTCTTTATTGATTAAAAAAATGGAAAACGCAGGGATTTTAACAAACCCCTCGATAAAAGAAGCCCTGTCGGCAATTGACCGAAAGGATTTTGTATTGCCTAAACATATTGACTATGCCTACGTTGATCGACCCCTGCCTATCGGAAAAGGCCAGACCATTTCCCAGCCCTCTACGGTGGTGTTTATGTTAGAACTCCTTGATGTGCAAAAGGGTCACAGTGTCCTGGACGGAGGCTCGGGATCCGGATGGACCACCGCCCTATTATCCCATCTTGTAGGCTCCAACGGAGAAGTCATTGCCATGGAACTCTTAGATTCCATCAAGGACTTTGGAGAACAAAATTACGCAAAAACCAAGTACCAAAATGCGGTATTTATTCAGGGAAATGCAGCAAAAGGCTGTCCGGAAAAAGCTCCCTTTGACCGAATTTTAATCAGTGCCGCAGCCACGGCTCCACCCGATGCACTAATTTCCCAATTAGCCCTCGGGGGAAAACTGCTCATTCCTCTTCAGGATTCTAGAGGAAACCTGTTATTACTGGAAAAACTGGGGGAAGATGATTACAAAAAAAGCTACTATCCCGGATTTGCTTTTGTGCCTTTTATTGACGATCACCGGTAACCCCGGGCCTCTTTGGTTATCTTTTTCATTTCAGGGTATATATTAATCACTATAACAAGGAGGGCTTTCTATGGTAATGTGGTTTACTAAGGACAAAAAAATCTCTTCACCCTCTTCTAAAAAAAATGAACGTGATCGCGGTTTTTTTTATAGAAGAAGCAAAAGCGACAAAACTCCCAGAGAAGAAAAAGCGAAACATGTTCAAGCCTTCGAGAAAGACTTGGAGCGTGCAAAGGTTTTTTGAGATTACGGACAACTTTTGTAGGTCTACAAAAGAAAATATGTTTAAAAACCGCGGATTCCGGCGGTTTTTTTATTGATAGGAAATTCACTTGCCATAAATACCCTTATAAGTCATAGTACATACGAAATTCTTCGGGATGGGGAAGCTTATGAATATGGTAATGTTCTTTTTTCAAACGCTGTATTTGGTTTTGAATTAAGTTTTCCGAGAAAATACCCCCTTTTAATAAAAACTGATGATCTTTTTCCAATGCTTCGCAGGCTTCCAGCAGACTTGAGGGAAGACCTTTTATTTTATTTCGTTCCGATTCCTTCAAGGTATATACATTTACATCATAGGGACCGAATCCTTCTTTTTGAGGATCAATTCTATTATCTATACCGTCGGCCGCAGCAAGCAGCATGGCCGTATAGGCCAAATAGGGATTTGCTGTTCCATCCGGGGACCGGAGCTCAAAACGTTTCGTCTTAGGCTCTGTGGCATAGCCGGGGATGCGAATTACGGCGCTGCGATTTGCCGTGCCGTAACATATCCTTACCGGGGCTTCAAATCCCGGTACCAATCGCTTATAGGAATTGGTACTGGGGTTGGTAAATACCATCAGCGCCGGGGCATGTTTTAATATCCCTCCAATGGCGTACAGTGCTGTTTCACTTAAATTACTATATCCCCCCTCTTTATAGAACAAAGACTCCCCTTTATGAAATAAATGCATGTGAATATGCATACCGTTTCCGCATTCATCGCTAAAGGGCTTTGGCATAAACGTTGTGGTAAGACCATTTTTCAAAGCATTATTTTTCAAAATGTACTTCAGCTTTTGGGTCCGATCTCCCATTTCCCTTAGGGTTCCGAACTCCACTTCAATTTCCACTTGTCCGGGACCGCCGTTCTCTGCATGATGATATTTTACGGGAACCCCTTTAGCCTCTAATAGGGCCACGGTTTCATTTCTGAAATTATAGCTGGAATCATAGGGCAGATCCACATGGTATCCTCCATGACTTTTTACTTTGTTTCCAAGATTTCTTTCATCAGACTTTCCCACATTCCACTGGGCTTGCTTGGAGTCGATTTTCACTTCCATATGATGATTCTCGATTTGATAGGAGATATGATCCAATACATAGAACTCAAACTCCGGTCCGAACAAGGCTTCATCCGCGATCCCTATTTCCTTGATATATCCCTCGGCTTTCTCAGCCACATACCGGGGGTCATCCTCAAACCGAATTCTTTTTCCATCCTCTATTCGATAGATATTTGCAATAAAAACCATGGTTCTCATTTCCGCAAAGGGATCAATAAACCCCGTAGTGAGATCGGGAATAAAAACCATATCGGATTTTTCCACGGTTAAAAACCCATAGCTCGATCCGTCAAAGCCGATTCCCGAGAACATGATCTCTTCATTTAACCGTTCCGCCGGTATGGTCAGATGATTCCATCTTCCCATCATATCAATGATTTTAAAATCCACCATGCGAATCTCCTGTTCCAGAATATATGCCTGAACCCCTTTGATACTTTTAAACGATTTCATATTGTATCCCTCCGCCCTTTTAATTTAAACATTGATCATATTAATATATACCCTAACCGAAGTTTTTTATTAAGCAAATTATCTCTTCTGTTTTTGCAAAAATAAATCCCCTCCCTTTGGAGAACCGTGGTAAAATATAAATAAAACAAAATGCGAGGTACATATGGAAACCAAATCCCGTCATAGAGATTTAACCCGGGGCTCCGTTTATGGAAATTTATTATCCATGGCCCTTCCCACCATGTTCGGTTTTTTTGCCCAAACCTTTTTCAGTATTGTGGATATGATTTATATCGGTATGATCTCTCCCGAAGCCATCGCCGGAGTGACGATTTACGGTACCATTTTTGCTCTTGTCTACATTTTCAACGATATTATCGGGACCAGTTCCATATCCATGATTTCTCAGAGTTATGGTGAAAAAAACTATGATCAGACTTCCAAAATCATAGAACAAACCATTATTTTCAAAGGCATCGTGGCATTAGCCGCAGGGCTGTTGATGGTCTTAATGCTCGAGCCCCTGATCAGTTTTTTTACCGATGATCCCGCTACCCGGGAAGCCGCTCTGGACTACGGTTACATACGGACATTTTTTTTACCCATCATGTTCTCCTCCTATACGGTCAATACGGCGATGCGATGCATCGGTGATTCTAGGAGTCCTCTTTATATCATGATCATGTCTGCTATCTTAAATATTATTTTAGACCCTCTTTTTATGTTCGATAATATTTCCATTCTCGGCTTAAATATCCCCGGTCTTGGACTTGGGGTCTTCGGTGCTGCCCTGGCCACCGTGGTCAGTTCCACCTTTGCTTTTTTACTGGCCTTTTGGATACTGCTCTCCGGCAGAACCTATATCCGAATCAAACCCAAACGCCTTTTCCGCTTGGACCCCGCTATTGATAAACGCCTAATGACCATCGGACTTCCCAATGGTCTTGAAGGCCTTAATCGCAACCTGGCAAACTTTATTTTGTTTAAAATGATCGCCTTTTACGGAGTGGAGGTGGTGGCCGCTTACGGAATTGTTCTTAGACTGATGGAGATGGGGTTTATGCCGCTCTTCGGCCTGAATATGGGAGGAAGCAGTATTGTGGGTCAGAATTTAGGCGCTAAAAATATTCCCCGGGCCGATAAAACCATTACCGCCACCGTAAAGCTGGGAGCGGGAATTATGATTTTAGTGAACATTGCGGTGTTTTTTGCAGGGGAACAGCTTATGTGGATTTTTACCAGGGACTCGGAGGTTATTGAAGTGGGCTCTACCATACTAAAGTTCGTCACCCCCAGTATGCTTTTTCTCGCCATCATGTTTGGTTTCGGTACCGCCTTTTCCGGTTCCGGATACAACCGCCCTTTTTTAATCTCCAGCATTCTTTCCCGCTGGCTGATCCTGGTTCCTTTAGCCACCCTTTCCACCTATGTGTTTAACCTCACCATCCACGGGGTCTTAGTGGCTTTTCTACTTACGGAGTTCATCAGCATGTGCATCATTTATTATTATTATCGAAAAGGAACCTGGCGAATCACCCGGGTATAATAAAGCTTTCCTGCAACGATTGTGCATTCCAATTAATCACGGTATACTAAAGACAGATGGAAATTAAAGGAGGAGATTTGATGAGTGAAAATACTAAGGATTGTGATTGCACCAATCCTACAGATCAACAGGATCCAAACTGCAGTTGCGACCATGAGCATACTCATGAACAACCGGGTTGTGGTTGTGACCATGATCATGAACATGAGCATGAGGAGCCTCGAAAAATCTATTTAACTTTGACCGATGGAAACAAACTGGAGTGTGATGTGCTGGATATCTTTGAAGTCCAAAAGGAAAGCTACATTGCGTTACTCCCTTCGGGTTCTGAAACCGCATTGCTCTATGGATTTATTGAAGATGATGAAGGCCCCCAACTAAGAAATATCGAGGACGATGAGGAATATAAGGGCGCTTCCAAGGTATTTATGGACCGTCAGGAGGTATAAATATTTATTCCTTACCGCTGTTCTCGTTCTTGCAACTGCTTTTATTTAACCCTTCTCTAAGAATAGAGGAGGGTTCTTTTTATGTATTAATTTCCCATTTTTGGCATCTTCTTTTCTTTTTTTTTCCCAGAATTCCCTCATCTTGAATATGTTTAAATCCTAATATTGCAATGTTTGAATCTATTCTTTCCTGAATTTTTTACCCGTTTTTTTGTTTAAACCATTTCCAGTAGTGTATATATACCATAGATCATCTTAATAATTTATTTATTAAGAAAAAATTTTATCTATATATAAATCAAGGAGGTCGATATTTTGTCAAAGAAATCCATATCCTGTGTTTCATCAAATCCTTCACCTCTGAATAAATCTCAAGGGGAAGAAGAACAAGTACCCAAAATACCTAAGGAGGCAATGCAAATGATCGCACAAGTTGGCGGGAAAGCTCCGGATTTTCAAGCAATGGCTTATCAAAACGGAGACTTTTCAGAAGTGAGTTTATCAGATTTTACGGATAAGTGGACGATTCTCTGCTTTTATCCCGGAGACTTTACCTTTGTCTGACCTACAGAATTATCAGCAGTTGCTGATCGTAAAGAAGATTTTGATCGTTTGGATGTGAATGTATTATCCATCAGTACCGACAGCCATTTTTCCCATAAAATTTGGCAGGAAACGGAACTTAGCAAAATGGTAGAGGGAGGATTTCCCTATCCCATGGTATCCGATTCCAATGGCAGTATTGGAAAGTTATACGGGGTCTATGACGAAAACGGCGGGGTAAATATTCGAGGACGTTTTTTAATCGATCCCGACGGCGTCGTTCAAGCCATGGAGGTTATGACGCCTCCCGTAGGCCGAAATGTGGACGAGCTCATAAGACAGATTGAAGCCTTTCAGCATGTTCGAACCACGGGAGAAGTTACCCCTGCCGGTTGGACAAAGGGGATGAAGACCTTAAAGCCCGGACCGGACTTAGCCGGAAATGTATGGCGGGAATGGACTCCGAAAAATCGATAGACTTCTATGCCCCTGTAATTAACTATTTTTCAAATATAACTGCCTCCTATCCTGTGGATAAGAGGCAGTTTTTACATATTTTTGCTTCTTCAAATTTATAAATATCTTTTATTATCCAAATTGCAATAATACTTAATCCTTTAGTTATGAGAGGTTCACTTTACTACCAGTACATTCACTTTGGACTGCTGTATAACGCCATTGCTTATACTTCCCAACATCATTTTTTTCAAACCGCCCAAGCCCCGATTGCCGATCACAATCATATCATACTTCTCATTTGCAGCGATTTCCGTGATTTTTACAACGGGATCTCCTTTTATGATTCGCTTATTCACGTTGATATTTGAGCTTTCAAAGTCCTCCTCCACTGCTCTGGCCATTTTTTTTATCCTCATAAATTTATCAACTTGAGCCCGTTCACTTTCCGAAAGCCCTTTGGGTGATTCCTGTGCCTTCTTTTGATTAACTGTATCCCAATATAGGGCATCTTTATCAGGGTACACATGGATCAATGTGACTTCTTTTTCTCCAAAGATCTGAGCTAATTTTTTTGCTTCTCCTGCAGCTTTATAACTTTGTGTGGAACCGTCAAAACATACTAGTAATTTCATCTTATCCCTCCCATTTAGATCTCACTTCTTCCAGAACAGTTAATGCATATATACCCCAAAACGTTTTTGTTAAATACTTATCTTTTCCCATTTCTTTTTATATATTGATTTCAAGCAAGCTCTGATCTGCTTTCACATTATTTATAAAATCCGTTTCATGGAAAAGTTTTTTAAATGTATTAAAATACAAACTGATTAATAACTCCTCTTTTTTTCTCCAAAGACACAACCCCTAGCTGTTTCAGAAACCCCTACTCGATCCCGCCGCCTTCTTTGTTGTTTCAATGTTCAGGTAGATATGTTTTACGGGCAAACACTTATTTATTTCTTCTTCAGGTGATATTAAAAAAATATCGAGATGAAAAATCAAAAAAACACTTGCATAATTAATCACATGTGTGTATAATAACTCTCCATAGGATATATCCAAACCAAAATCTATTTAGGAGGAATATTATGAAACTATCAAAGAAAAACCTACTTATCTTTTCATTATTCATTATTACTTTACTTATTACCGCGGTAGGATGCTCCGCCACCGCAGGAGATGCACAGCCTGCAAACAAGCTCGAAGAGATTCAATCTTCGGGAAAACTGGTCCTTGGAACCTCTGCCGATTATCCGCCCTATGAATTTTATGCGGAAATTGACGGAAAATTAGAAATCGTGGGCTTCGATATTGATATCGCAAAGGAAATAGCCAAGGATATCGGCGTAGAACTGGAAATTGTGGATATGCAGTTTGACGGTTTACTGGCGGCTTTGGTTGCGGACAACATTGACATTATCGTTGCAGGAATGGCCGCTACGGAAGAAAGAAAAGAAAGTGTGGATTTTTCCACTTCCTACTACGAAGCGGAACAAACCATGCTGGTTCGGAAAGAAGATTATGAGAAGTTCCAAAGTATCAGTGATCTGGAAGATCATAGAATCGGGGTTCAAATGGCTACCGTGCAGGAGGGGATTGCCCACGAACAGGTGTCTAATGCGAAAGAGATCAAGTCTCTCGGAAAAATCAGCGATCTGGTTCTTGAATTGAATTACGGAAACATCGATGCCATAATTCTTGTGGATACCGTTGCCATGGCCTATGCCCAAAACAATGAAAATCTTGCCCTTTCTCAAATCAGCTTCGGTAAGGAAGACGGGGTTGCCGCTGCGGTTGCAAAGGGACACGAGGAATTCCTAGCCTCGGTCAACCAAACCCTGGAGGGATTAATCGCCGACGGCAGTATTGATCAGTTTATCGAAGACGCTGTAATTCTGGCAGATCAACAGAATCAGGAATAGTTTTACTGAAAGGAAGTGCAACCATGGATTTCAGCTTTTTATCACGATATTACCCGATGTATATTACGGGAACCTTAAATACCCTGGCCCTAGCCTTCTTCACTTTGCTATTAGGTGTGGTCTTCGGCATTGTATTAGCCCTGATGCGTTTATCAAAAAACCCGATTTTAAAGGGCTTTGCTTCATCTTATATTGAATTTATCCGCGGAACTCCCCTGTTGGTTCAGCTATATATCGTATACTACGGCCTCCCCCAAGTAACCGGTATGCGGTTCCCAAGCTTCTTTGCAGGCATTATCGCGCTGACCGTCAACAGTTCCGCATATATTGCTGAAATTATCAGAGCCGGCATCCTCTCGGTGGATGCCGGGCAAATGGAAGCGGTACGTTCCTTAGGGATGAGTCATACTCTATCTATGCGATACATTATCATCCCCCAGGCTTTCAAAAATATTTTACCCGCCCTGGGAAATGAATTTATTGTTGTAATCAAAGAATCCGCCATTGTTTCCATTATTGGAATCTACGATATTATGTATAGCGGAAACATCATTCGGGGCAATACCTACCGTCCCTTTGAACCCCTCATTATTGTTGCCATCATTTATTTTATTATTACCTTTGGCCTGTCAAACCTGATGGGTATCGCAGAAAGGAGGATGCGGATCAGTGATTAAAGTGGAAAATCTCCATAAAAATTTCAAGGATCTTCATGTCTTAAAGGGCATCAATGAAGAGTTTCATAAAGGAGAAGTGGTTGTGATTATCGGACCCAGCGGTTCGGGAAAAAGCACGCTGCTTCGTTGCCTGAATCGTCTGGAAGAACCCAGTGACGGCAAAATATATTTTAAGAGTTCTAATATCATGGATAAATCAAGCAATATTAATGAGCATCGGGAACATATGGGCATGGTGTTTCAGCATTTTAATCTTTTTCCGCACCTGACGGTGCTGGAAAACATTACCTTAGCCCCTGTGAAAGTTAAAAACACTTCCCCGGAAAAAGCTAAAGAAACTGGGATGGAACTACTGGAAACCGTCGGTCTAAAAGACAAAGCCTATGTCTATCCCGCTAAGCTCTCCGGCGGCCAGAAGCAACGGGTGGCCATCGCCCGGGCCCTGGCCATGTTTCCGGAAGTCATGCTTTTTGATGAGCCCACCTCCGCTTTGGATCCGGAAATGGTCGGGGAAGTTTTAGAAGTAATGAAAAAACTGGCGGTAAAGGGCATGACGATGATCGTTGTTACCCACGAGATGGGTTTTGCCAAGGAGATGGGCGACCGGGTGCTTTTTATGGATCAAGGAAACATTCTGGAAACGGGACTGCCCGGAGAAGTTTTTAATGATCCTAAGCATTCCAGAACCCGGGATTTTCTAAGCAAAGTCCTCCGAGCATAACAAAAACATCTTATTTTATCCGCAACAAAGCCACCTTTAATCGGTGGCTTGTTTTTGCTTTGTTTTTGTCTTTATTATTACGTCCGGATTGTGGCTACGATTTTCATGGGATTCAGTAACATTTTAATGGCATGATCAATATTGTTCACTACAATATCCACCTTTGTCAGCAAGGGACCATAGGCTCCTTCCCCTCCAATTACACCAAAGGATAAAACCCCTTCCTGCACCATTTTTAAATCGTTCGCTCCGTTGCCCAGGGTCACGGTTTCTCTAAAACCGAGAGAATGAACAAACCGAGCTTTTTCCAAATCATGTTCATCGCTTGTTAACACAATGATCTCGCAAAGCTCGCCTATTTCTTCTTTTAACTTCTCTGCGGTGTTGTGGGTATCTGCTGTAATAATATAAATCTTCGTGTTTTGAGCCAACTCTTTTAGTAACTCCTCCGTGGTTTTTGCAATCTCACCGTTGGTAGCCAGGGTTCCGTTAAGATCAAAGACCACATTTTGAATAATATATTTCTCTCCCCAGGGTACTTTAACATGAATAGCCATATTTTAACATCCTCTCTTTTGTAAAAACAAAGTTTATGAGTACTGCTCCGATTATTTATCCTTGGCAAAAGCTCTACAGCCTAACTTTTTTTCCAGATCACCCATGCAGTCTTCTTTCATCGAAGAAGCCACCGACAAAAAGGTGGCTTTTTCTTCTTTAAGTAATAAAGTACCTGTATATCTTTAGGGTTAAAGATTTTCGTGAGCGCAGTCACAATAAGGCGGCGTGTCGGTCTGCTTACAAGTGCAAAGTTTTACGGTTTCGGTTTTTCTTGCCGTAAATGCTACGGGCTCAAAGGAAAATCCTTCGTCGGAACCATCACAAAAAGGTTGATTTTTACTTCTTCCGCAACTGCACCATACATAAGTTTCCCCTTTTTTTACATCTACATCAATCGGTTCTTTCCCTGCTACTATTCCCTTTTCTCTTTCTTTTCCCATTTGATCCACTCCTTTGTTAGTCTTTAGAAAATTCTGATTGCTTTACATCTTACTTATACCTATTTTCTCTCTGTCTTAAACATTGTTCAAAAAGTCTTCCGTAATAATTCCGGCGAATCTTACCTCAAGGACTGAAAGAGCGGTCTTTTTATTCTTTCAATCCTGACTTTCCAATCCTTTTATATTGTCTAGGGGAATACTTCAGATCAACTTTTTTGGTGCTGACGTAAATTTCTTATTATGTTATAATTACTACAAGATGGAATTTTCTGAATAATAAAAAGGAGGAGAATTTTATGTCCAACAAGAAAAAGAACGACCAAACTACACCGGCTATCGTGGTTTCGAAGTACAACAACTATCTGGTGACGGATCTTGAAACGCTACAAAAGTCCGATGGAGAAAAGCTTGACACCCATCCGGTTACCGGTCTCTGTCGGTGCGGAGGATCAAAAATGAAACCCTACTGTGACGGCACCCACAATGAAGAGGGACTAAATGAAGTAAAGAAAAAGGACCGGGTTCCCGATAAGGTGAAAACCTACCCCGGGGAGGATATCATCATTTATGACAATCGCGGCGTCTGCAGTCATGACGGAAGTTGTGTCGATAGGCTGCCGGCGGTTTTTGATAAAGATCGCAAGCCCTGGATTAAACCCGATGCCGCAAGCGTCACCGAAATCATCAAAACCATCGAACACTGTCCTTCCGGTGCCCTCAGCTACGGTTTTGGCGAGCGCCGCTATCAGGAGTGGGGACAAGACACCCCTGCCATTACAACGTCCAAGGACGGCCCTTTGAAAGTTACCGGTGGTGTTCTGCTTAAGGATGACGGCGGATGTCAGCCGGAGTGCAAAGAACATTATACCCTTTGCCGATGCGGCGGTTCCCATAATAAACCCTTCTGCGACGGGGATCATCTTGATAACGGTTTTGAAGCGGATTAAAGAATCTCAAAATCAAAGAAGCCTCCAGCTTTTGGAGGCTTCTTTACGTAGAACTCATTTTTTTCAACCCTGTACCGTCTGTTTTTTTATAACCTCATATAGATTATCGATTTCTTTCTTTGTAAAGATCTTCTCGGAATTTAGGAACTCCTCGTTAAAATACTTAATCAATTCCTTCATTTTTAGCATTACTCCGCCTTCAAAGTCTCTTTGCTCAATTTCCAGGGTGCAGTCATTATTAAACAAAACAAAGGATTTCATCCGGGATTCATGGATTTCAGGAAATATTTTCTTAAGTAATTGAATCCTTTCTTCATTCACCCGAAAGGGATTCTTTAGCTTCTGTTCCTTGTTTTTATAAGTATGTTTCCAAGACTCCTCTGCTTCATCGCCCTCAATGATTCCTTTATAATTATTTACATCAAAAATATAAACCCCACCTTCATTAATCATAACCAGTTCCAGGGTTACGGCACTTTGGTCGCCCCTTAAGAGCTTTCGGTTCGTTATAAGTTTTCGATAAATCTCGTACTCCTCCAAATAGGTAAAGGCTAAAAATTCTCCAAATTTCTTTTTCTTAGATATGGTTGGAATAAACTCATTCCCGCTTTCTTCTCTATACTGAGATCGATTATATTGTATCAGCTTAGGAAAAATAATTGCGGTAACCAATAAAAGTATAATAATTAAAATCGGCATTTTGTGTCCTCCTGCTATTATTTTTTTGTAAACTACTCATCTTTTACGCTCTGACGCTTATTAAGCCTACCCTAGTATTTTATCATAGTTCTGCTAAAAAAATACCTCAAATAGCCAATTACAAAAATTAACGTAATCAGTTCAACAACCGGTACCGCCAACCAGACTCCAAACATGTCCATCCACCGGGGTAATATCAAAATCATGGGGATAATCAGGAAAATCCCTCTCAGCAATGAGATTCTTATGGCCGGTTTTGCCAGGGACACCGCCGCAAAGAACGCGCCCATGGTAATATTGATCCCCATAAAAATGAAAGCTGCAAAATAAATTCTAATCCCTGCAATGCCTAACCGACTCATGGTAGGATCCCCTTCACTATTAAAGATTTCCATAATACCCGGAGCAAAAGCAAAGCCTAAGCCATAGGTGATAACCCCCATTCCAAAGGTCAGGAACACCGTCCATCTCAAAATCCTCTTTAAATCCTCTTCTCGGTTTTTTCCGAAACTTTCACTGATTAAAGGCTGAATCCCTTGGCCCATGCCGATATACACCGCCACGATAACCAAAGCGATATTCGCCACCACTCCATAAGCGGCCACCCCAATATTACCGGAAATTCTCACAATCGTAAGATTAAAAAGAAGAATCACCAAACCGTTAGAAAAATCCGTAATAAATGCGGATGACCCAAGACTGAAAATTTCTCCCCATTCTTTTATAAACACCGTGGGCCTTTTGATTTTTAAAGTTTTTGAATGCCTCAGCCAGTAATAAACCATTAATGATAAACCCACTGCAGGAGCCGTAACCGTTGCCAAGGCGGCACCCAACATCCCCATCTGCAGCGGGAATATGAATATATAGTCCAACACAATATTTCCAAAGCTTCCGATGATCATCCCCAGCATGGCTATTTTCGGATTGTTGTCATTTCGAACAAAGGCTACAAAAATATTGTTCATAATAAAAAAAACGGAAAATAACAACACGGTTTGAAGATAGATTTTAGTGGTTTGAAATATGGCTTCATCAGCACCCAATAAACGGGTAAACTCCTCAGCAAAAAACACCCCGATCAAAGTCATTATAATGGATAGTCCTCCCCCCAAAATCAAGGTGTTTGTGAAAACCTTCTTGGAATCATCATATTTTTTTTTCGCCCTGAGAATTGTAAATCTTGTGGCCCCGCCGATACCCAACATCAGACCGATTCCCGTTAACAGTCCGTATATGGGTATTGCAATATTTAAGGAGGCCAAGGCTTCATTTCCGATTCCCGTAGCAATAAAATAGGTGTCTGCTAAAATGTACACGGATATTCCCAACATGCCGAAGATCCCGAATGCCCCGCCTTTTATGTACTCTCTTCGTAAGTTTTTTCTTTTTTTATTCATCGGTACCCATCCTTTTAATAAAATCCGTTTATTTGCCAATACTTCCTTCGGTACTGCGCTTATTTATATTCATGAAAAAAAGCCCCCGCTGTTACCAACCCATGGTTCCGGAGGCTTTGATTATGTTGTTCAGAGTACCCGGTTCGAATTATTTAACAATCAAAACACTTGCATTGGTTCCTTGAATAACGGAGTTACTGACACTTCCCAAGACTATATCCTTTAGACCTCCGCGGCCTCTTCTGCCTAATATCACAATATCATAATCTCCGCCCTCTGCTTCCTTGATGATGGTTTTAGCAGGATGACCATGTTCAATTCGTATATTGGTTTTCGCACCGCTTCTTTCAAATTTCTCGGCGATTTCTTCCAGGATCTCTTGCTGCTCAAGCCACTTTTTCTTCTCTTCTTCTTTTAGTTTATCCAGTAAAGATGAGGGAGTAGCAAACTTATCCTTTGCAATCGCTTCTCTTGAGTGCTCCGTATAGGCATGCATAAGGGTAACCTCATGAATCCCGCAGTCTTTAACTAAATGATGGGCTTTTCCCACGGCTCGAAGACTTGATTCCGAACCATCATAACAGACAAGTATTTTCACTTTGATCATTCCTCCTTTTATTATTCATTTACCCCGGGATTCCTGCCTAAATCATTCAACTGAATGTTTATTTACAATAATTTCGAAGAACGCAAAATCCATGCATCCTCAGTACAAGAGCCAGCTGTGTATTTATATGTTTTATTGTGTATATTATAACTCCACTCCCCCCTGAATGCAACCAATCATACACCGATTATATTCCTGAAATTACACGCCACTGGATATATAATTTACATGAATAAAATAATTTATATTATTGTATAATTATTCTTGCTTTGATATAGTAGTAATATTATATTTTTAAAACTGTTTAAACAAATTAGAAACGGAGGAACATAGGATGAAAAAATTCAAACGAGTTCTTGTGGCCAATCGCGGCGAAATCGCTATTCGTGTTTTTCGTGCATGTAAAGAATTGGGGATTCGTTCCGTGGCGATTTACTCCGCCGAGGATCGAAACGCTCTTTTTAGAACCAAAGCCGACGAAGCTTACGAAATCGGTAAAAACTCCGGGGCGGTTGCCGCTTATTTAAACATCGAAGAAATTATCCAACTGGCCAAAAACAAAGGGGTGGATGCCATCCATCCCGGGTACGGATTTTTATCGGAAAATCCCGACTTTGTTCGAAAATGTGAGGAGGCCGGTATTATCTTCATCGGGCCTACCTCTGATATGATGCAGTCCCTGGGAGATAAAATATCTTCAAAGAAAGTGGCGGAAACCGTGGGAGTCCAAACGATCCCCGGGGTTACCGAATCCATTACCAATGACCAGGAAGCCAAAGACTTTGCGGATCACTGCGGTTACCCTGTTATGTTAAAAGCCGCCGCCGGTGGCGGCGGTCGGGGCATGCGTATTGTACTAGACGCATCGGAACTACTGTCCGCTTATGGTCATGCCCGAAGCGAGGCCATGAAAGCCTTCGGCAGTGAGGAAATCTTTATTGAGAAATATTTAGAAAGTCCCAAACACATCGAAGTCCAGGTATTAGGAGATCAATTCGGTAACCTGGTGCATCTCTACGAACGGGACTGCTCTATTCAGCGGCGCCATCAAAAAATCATTGAGTTTACTCCGGCCTTTTCTTTAAGCAACAAACAGCGGGAAGCCATTTGTCAGGATGCCCTGAAAATTGCAGCCTCGGTGAATTACCGAAGCGCCGGTACGGTGGAATTTTTGGTTGATAAGGAACAGAATCATTATTTTATAGAAATGAACCCAAGGATTCAAGTGGAACACACCGTTACGGAAATGACCACGGGTATTGATATCGTACAGGCTCAAATCTTAATTGCCCAGGGACATAAATTATCTTCGGAAAGTATCGGGATAGGGTCTCAGGCAGATATTCAACCTCGGGGATATGCCATTCAGTGCAGAATCACCACGGAAGATCCTCAAAATGATTTTATGCCTGATACGGGTCGGATTGATGTGTACCGCTCAGGCTCGGGTTTCGGAATTCGCTTGGATGGAGGAAACGGCTTTACCGGTGCGGTAATCAGTCCGTATTTCGACTCTCTACTGGTGAAATCCACTTCCTGGTCACGACATTTTAATGATGCGGTCAATAAAAATATCCGAGCCATTAAAGAGCTTAAAATTGAAGGGGTGAAAACCAATACGGACTTTTTAATTAATGTCCTGAATCATCCGGTTTTTCGAAAAGGTGATTGTGATACGAACTTTATCAGCAACCAACCGGACCTTTTCGATCTGACCCTGAAAAAAAGCCCGGAACTGCAGACCTTGAACTTCATCGCAGAGAAAGTGGTGAATGAAACCGGAGGAAACAAACGCGATTTTGATGTTCCTGTAGTCCCGGAAGTACCTTCTATCGCCTCTTTATACGGTACAAAGCAAATACTTGATACGAAGGGGGCCCAGGGGCTCGTCCAGTGGATTAAGGATCAGAAGAAGCTCCTTTTAACCGACACCACCATGCGGGATGCCCACCAATCCTTGATTGCTACCAGGATGCGTACGAAGGATATGAAAAAGATCGCGGAAGCCACCGCCCATTTTCAAAAGGATTTCTTTTCCCTGGAAGTGTGGGGCGGCGCCACCTTTGATGTATCCTACCGGTTCTTGAAAGAATCCCCATGGGAGCGACTGGATGAACTTCGACGCCGGGTTCCAAATTTGCTGCTTCAAATGCTGCTTCGGGGATCCAACGGGGTGGGGTATAAAAACTATCCCGACAACGTGATTCGAGAACTGATCCAAGAGTCTGCCCTAAGGGGGGTCGATGTCTTTCGTATTTTCGATTCCTTAAACTGGATTGAGGGTATGGAGGTCGCCATTGAGGAAGTCTTAAAAACAGGAAAAATCGCCGAGGGGACCATTTGTTACACCGGGGATATCTTGGATTCCTCCCGGGATAAATATTCCTTGGATTACTATGTCAAAAAGGCTAAAGAACTGGAAAAGCGGGGCATTCATATCCTCGCCATTAAGGATATGGCCGGTCTCCTAAAACCCCATGCGGCCTCAAAACTTGTAAGGGCACTAAAAAATGCCGTGGATCTTCCCTTGCATATGCATACCCATGATACCACGGGAAATGGGGTGGCCAGTATGTTAATGGCTGCTGAAGCCGGCGCCGATATCGTGGATACCGCCATTAACAGTATGAGCGGACTCACCAGTCAACCTGCCATGAACAGTGTGGTAGCGGCTCTTACAAACACCTCTCGGGATACAGGGATTAATGTGGACGGATTACAAAAAATCAGTGATTACTGGGCTAATGTACGTCCCGTCTACGAAGGTTACGAGTCCGACCTGAAGTCAAGCACGGCGGAAATTTATAAGTATGAAATCCCCGGGGGACAGTACTCCAATCTAAAACCCCAAGTGGAAAGTTTTGGTTTGGGACACCGCTTCACGGAAGTAAAGGAAATGTTTCGAACCGTAAACGAAATGTGGGGCGATATCGTAAAGGTCACCCCCTCGTCTAAAGCCGTGGGGGATATGGCGATTTTCATGGTGCAAAATGATTTGACACCGGATAATATTTTGCGTAAAGGGAAAGACCTTACCTACCCCGACAGCGTAGTATCCTATTTCAAAGGGATGATGGGCCAGCCGGAAGGAGGCTTTCCCAAGGACCTTCAAAAAATTATTCTTAAGGATGAAGAGCCCATTACTGTTCGACCGGGGAGCCTTCTTCCCGATGAGGATTTTGAAGCCATCGGTAAAACCTTAGAGAAAAACCATAATCGATCCTTTGATACCTCTGAGCTTATCAGCTACGCCCTGTACCCTAAGGTTTTCAAGGAATACCTGGAATATATCCAAAATACCGGGAACTTTTCAGAAATGGGATCGGATATTTATTTCCATGGATTAAAGGAAGGGGAAACCTGTGAGATTACGGTCAAAGAGGGTCGGGTCTTAGTCATCACCTTGGCAGAAATCGGGAAAGTAGGCCCCGACGGCCTTAGAACCGTAGTTTTTGAAGTGGACGGAAATCGCAGAGAGCTTCATATTAAGGACAAAAAAGCTGTGAAAAAAGAGTCGGTGAGCCCGGTGGAAATGAAGGACGAGGAAGATCCCAACCAAATTGGTGCCAACATTCCCGGAAACGTTTTAAAGGTTCACGTGAAACAAGGAGATCCCGTAACCCTCGGGCAACCCCTATTGATCCTTGAAGCGATGAAAATGGAACTGGAGATCAACTCCCCGATTAGCGGCACCGTATCGAAGGTTTTGGTGAAGGATTCGGAAATGGTTGTTGCCGGTCAATTATTGATGAATATTGAATAGCGGTGCTGTTGCTCTTGAAAATCCAAACCTTAATATGTTAAGGTGAGTTCCGTTTCTTGGATCCTATTATAATTAAGTAAAACTTATCAATCTGTAAAATAAGAAAAACCCATGAAATCATGGGTTTTTCTTATTTTATTCCAAGACTGATTTTTCCCTCTAGATCTTTTTGAAAATTACCGTTCCAACAGTGCGAACACATTACGGATGGCGCCTTTTATATTTTAAACTGATTAATATTTTCCTGCATTTTTTCCGAAAGCTCTGCTAAGGCTTCACTGGCATTTGCTATTTCTTCCATAGCTGCGGTTTGCTCTTCTACGGAAGCGGAAATCTCCTCCGTCGCTGCAGCATTTTCTTCCGAGGAAGCAGATAGATTCTCTATGACACCGATGATTTCGTCTTTCTTCTTAGCCATTTCCACTGCGGAATTGTTTACGGCTCTTAAAACATCTTTCATCTCTTCGATAGCTATGTTAATTCCATCAAACTTCTCTTTTGTATCTTCCACTCCCCGGGTCTGCTTTTGAACGATGGTTCCCGCCTCATTCATGATGTTTACCGTGCTGAGGGTTTTTTCACTAAGATCTCGAATCACCTCATCAATCTCCTGAGTAAAGGATTCGGATTGCTCTGCAAGTTTTCGAATTTCCTCTGCTACCACGGCAAATCCTCGTCCCGCTTCTCCCGCCCGGGCAGCTTCGATCGCTGCATTCAAGGCTAACAGATTGGTTTGTTCCGAAATGCTTCGAATCATTCCGCTGGCACTTTCTATTCGCTTAGCACTTTCATTGGTCTCACCGATTACTTTTTGCACCTCTCCTGCCGCTTGACTGCTGGCTTCGGTTTTTTCAACCAGATCTGCCAGTATAATATTTCCCTCTTCTTTTAAATTATCAATCGTCTCCGCTGAAAGGTTTAATTGTTTCACATGTTCCTGGTCTTTTTCAATAAAAGTCCCTAAAACATTTACGTTCTCAGCTCCGGTTTCCGTCTCCTGGGCTTGTTCACTGGCACTTTTCGCCATCTCCTCAATGGTTTTTGCCACTTCATCCGCCGCCTTGGAGGATTCCTGACTGGTGGCCGTCAATTCTTCGGAAGAGGAGGCCACCTCTTGAGCATCATTGGAAACCCCTTTTAGAAGAGCTACAAAATTCTCCTGCATTTTTGCGATTCCCCGAATCATTACACCTACTTCATCTTTTTGGTCCAGATATTTTACCGCAGGATGTTTTTCATCATAGGTTAAATCATAATTGGAAAGTTTTTTGACAACGTCGGAGGCCGCCACAATGGGTTTTGAAAAAGCACTTCCAATTATATAAGCAATAGCAACTCCTACAGCTAGTACAATCAGCGTCATCAAAATTACATTGCGCTGCATGGCCGGCAAAGCACTTAATACCTCTCCTTGCTCTGCGGTAACCACCATGCGCCACTGGGTGCCTTCAATGGGAGCAAACCCTGCATAAAGGTCACTCCCTTGATAATGATAGTTCTCCACCCCGGTGGTTTCTTGCAGCATTAATTGAAAAACTTCTGCTACCGGTGCCAGAGATTGGTCTTCTGTCGAGGCTTCAATAGGGTTAAAACTATCCATTACCATCTCCCGGTTTATATGGGCCTGAACGGTTCCCTCTTCATTAATGATATAAGCATAACCATGATCCCCATATCCTTTGCCCTCTAATAGCTCACTTAGGAATTCTCCCTCCAATCGACCTATCAGCACTCCCACCACGGACCCCCGATTTTCTATCGGGGTCGCCATCATTACTACCGGAGAGTTCGTTACTCTACTGATAATTACATCAGAAACATTCGCTTCTCCTTCAAAGGCTCTTATAACATAGTCCCGATCTCCCAGTTCTGCTGTCGATCCATCTGCATACTGGGTTGTACCGTCGGGACTTACCACCCCTAAGCCTAAAAAGTCTGAGGTTTCCACGTACCTTTCCAAAATTTGCCGTTGGGTAAACCAAGTCATGGTCCCCATTCCGCTACTGTCACTTACGGCGTCTAAGATGTTCAGATTTCCCCTCAGTTCACTGGCAAATAACTCTCCGATTTCTTGGGATTGAGTTTCCAAAGCCCTTTCAGCTTCCTGTTGAATAATGTTGCTCGTAGTGAAAATTGAAGCTCCACTAAAAGCTATCGAGATTATTAAAATGACTGCTGAAAAATAAATAATTAATTTCATACGAATGCTTTTCATTTTTACGCTGATTAATCAGCTTCCCTCCTTTAACTGTTTTTTTGGACTATATATAGTCCCGAAGTTGATAATTATTTATCAATCCTATTACTATGTACTCTTCCCTTTATATTATCGGCTTGCCTTTCGATTTCTTTAACGCCCCTCAAAAAAAGACGTCGCTGTCTAAGAATCAATTCCTAGCACGGACGTCTCCGGGGATATTCCTACGCAATCTTTGTGGACCAATCCTCACAGTTCCAAATATCTGTTACAACCTCTTTGTAAAACTCCGGTTCATGGGAAATCAAAAGCACACTGCCCTTATAAGCCTTAAGGGCCCGTTTCAACTCTTCCTTGGCGTCCACGTCCAAATGGTTGGTGGGCTCATCAAGGATTAAAAGATTGGTTTCCCGATTAAGCAGTTTGCATAAGCGGACTTTTGCGTTTTCTCCACCGCTAAGCACTACCATTTTGCTTTCAATATGTTTTGTGGTCAAACCGCATTTCGCCAGGGCCGAGCGCACCTCGTGTTGATTCAGCGAGGGAAACTCGCTCCAAATCTCTTCAATGCAGGTATTGTAATTCGCTTCCTTCGTTTCCTGTTCGAAATATCCGATTGCCAGATGTTCTCCCTTTTCCACCGAACCTTTCACGGGAGAAATTTCTCCTAAAATACTTCGAAGAAGGGTAGTTTTCCCCAGTCCGTTGGCACCGGTCAGGGCAACTTTTTCTCCTCTTTCCATTCGAAGATTTAAGGGCTTCGTTAAGGGTTCATCGTAGCCGATTACCAGATCCTTCGTTTGAAACAACTTCTTACCCGAGGTTCTTCCCAATTTAAAATGAAATTCCGGCTTGGGTTTTTCCTGGGGAAGTTCGATTTTTTCCATTTTATCCAGCTTCTTTTGACGGGACATGGCCATGTTTCTTGTGGCTACCCGGGCCTTATTTCTTGCAACAAAATCCTTTAGTCCGTCAATCTCCTGCTGCTGCTTTTTATAAGCCGCTTCCAACTGTTGTTTTTTAGCTTCATACACTTTTTGAAATTCTTCATAGTCTCCCACATAACGATTCAGCTTCTGATTTTCCATATGGTAGATCAGATTTATTACACTGTTTAAGAAGGGAATATCATGAGATATTAATATAAAGGCATTCTCGTAGTCCTGTAAAAATCGTGTCAGCCACTGGATATGCTCTTCATCCAAAAAGTTGGTGGGCTCATCCAGGAGCAGAATATCCGGTTTTTCCAACAGCAGTTTGGCCAAAAGCACCTTGGTCCGTTGTCCTCCGCTGAGATCGTCCACATCCTTTTCCAGTCCTACGTCACTAAGACCCAGTCCCTTTGCCACCTCTTCCACTTTTCCGTCGATGACGTAAAAATCATTATTGGTTAAGGTATCCTGAATGTTTCCCATGTCCTCCATTAAGGTTTCCAATTCCTCCGGGGAGGCCTTTGCCATCTTATCGCAGATTTCGTTCATTTCTCTTTCCATATCAAGCAGGTATTGAAAAGCCTCTTTTAACACCTCACGGATGCTCTTTCCCTTTTCCAGCACCGTATGCTGATCAAGATAACCCACCCGGACTTTTTTTGCCCACTGAATTTCTCCTTCATCGGGCTGTAGTTTTCCCGTGACTATATTCATAAAACTGGACTTTCCTTCTCCGTTGGCACCGATCAGGCCGATATGCTCGCCCTTCAGTAACCGGAAGGATACCTCATGAAAGATCGCCCGGTCTCCGAAACCATGACTTAAATTTTTAACCGTTAAAATACTCATTTTCTACTTCCTTTCTTTACTCACTAGCATTGATTATAACGGAAATCCGGTGGAAATTAAAGCCCTCTTTTCTCAAAAACAAAGAAAAAACTCTCTTGATAATATTCAGCCCCTATTATGGGATTTATATTAATAAGAGAGTTCATGATTCAAACTAACTTGTTTGATATTTTTGTTCCCTATCTTTAAAGTACCGGCAAATTAAATCATGGGGGGATAGTGATTAGATTTCTCCACTTTCCACTCGTTTGATTAAATCCTCCACTTTGCTTTTAATCAGATCCCGCGTCTCTCTAAAACCTTCTATGGGTCCGCCGGATGGATCCTCAAGACCCCAGTCTTCACTATGACTGTTCGGTACAAAGGGGCATACCACATTGCAGCCCATGGTAATTAATATGTCTAATTCCTCAGGGATATCCGTAAGAAGTTTGGGGTACTGCTTACTCATATCAATGTCTGCCTCTTCCATAACCTCCACGGCCTTGGGTTTAACTTCCGGATATTCCTCGGTTCCTGCAGAGTATACCTCCAGCACATGGGCCCCCAGTTTTTTAGCCCAACCCTCTGCCATTTGAGATCGGCAGGAGTTATGAACGCATACAAAAGCCACTTTTTTCTTCATTCTAATTCCTCCTAATAGTAAATGATTTATCCTTCTTTGAAAATTCTTAGTTGCAAGTTTTAGTTAGAAATCATTTCCGCTGTATTCATTCTGGCAATCAGGATATATGAGTGAGAATGATTATACTTGAATTGTACGGCACCCCCCCCGGGTTTGTCAACGATGTTAAGAAAACTTAACACTTGAATCAATCAGTCTTTGTGTTCACTGCACCTGATTTTTTTCGGTACTGCTTTTGGATTTCTAAATCATCCATTTTTGCATTTGCTTAATAATTTATTTTATGCTATGCTGATTTTATATAAACAAAGAGCATACGAATCACTGGGAGCGCTGGATAGGCCAGCTGAGAATAAGACCCGTTAAAGTCTTTAATCCTTATTACCTGATCTGGATCATACCAGCGTAGGAAAGTGCGTCTATATTTATTAGACGAATACTTCTGTGTATTCAAGCACAAATCCTATGACTGGATTTGTGCTTTTTTTTTTATCAACAAGCAAATCAGTCTCCAGTCGATTAGTGTCGTGATGAGCACCATTACAATTAGAAAGGAAGATACGAAATGAATACAAAAAAATTAACCACCGCAGCACTTCTTATTACGGTAGGGGTTCTCAGTTCCCATTTAATATCCATTCCCATCGGCGTATCCCGAGTATTCCCCGTACAGCATGCCATCAACGTTTTAGCCGCAGTACTCTTTGGGCCCTATTACGCCGTAGTCGTAGCCTTTTTGACCTCTTTGCTTCGAAATATTTTAGGTACCGGTTCCTTGCTGGCTTTTCCCGGCAGTATGTTCGGAGCCTTCCTTGCGGGAGTATTTTTTAAGGCAAGCGGCAAAGCCCCCTTTGCCCTCGCAGGTGAGGTTTTCGGCACGGGAATCCTCGGGGCTTTGGTGGCTTTCCCTATCGCCCGGTACCTGCTGGGTTCAGAGGTTGCCTTGTTTTTCTTTATCGGCCCCTTTGCCTTAAGCTCTATCGTAGGAGCCATCATCGGCTACATCATCTTTAAACTGATGGATAAATCCGGGGTAATAAAATTTTATCATCGACAAGGAGGAGGGCAGTCATGAAAAATCTTTTAACCATTGCAGGGTCCGACAGCTCGGGAGGGGCGGGAATTCAAGCGGATTTAAAAACCTTCTCCGCCCACAAAGTCTTCGGAATGAGTGTCATTACCGCAGTAACCGCCCAAAGTACCCAAGGCGTATTTGCAGTACAGGACATTGATCCGGAGATCATCAAAAAGCAAATTGAAGCGGTATTTGAAGACATCCCCGTACACGGAATTAAAATCGGTATGGTTTCAAAAACCGAAACCATCAAAATTATTGCAAAGACCCTAAAACAGTATCCCCATAATAATTTAGTGGTGGATCCCGTGATGATCTCCAAAAGCGGTTTTGATCTACTGCAACCCGATGCAAAGGCGGCGCTGATTGAATACCTTCTTCCCATGGCAACCATTGTCACGCCCAACCTTCCCGAGGCGGAAGAAATTACCGGGATGAAGATTCAAAGCCTCTGCGATATGAAAATCGCCGCAAAAAAAATCCATTTAATGGGTCCACAGTACGTTTTAGTCAAAGGCGGTCATCTCGATGGAGATGCGGTGGATATCCTGTTTGACGGTACGATTTGTAAAAATTATACAAGCAAGCGTATTGAGACGAAAAACACCCACGGCACCGGATGCACCCTGTCCTCGGCCATCGCCGCGAATCTTGGCAACGGCATGGAGGTTCACACGGCGGTTGAATCCGCCAAAGCCTATATTACCACCGTCATAGAGCACTCTTTTGCAATCGGTAAGGGGCCCGGCCCGGTGCATCATTTTTATGAGCTTTACCGGCAGGACTCTTGACCGGTGAATCGTTCAACAAGCTTGAAACAGGAGGTTTTATATTGACTTTACAGGAAGAATTCCAATCGATTTTAGAAGAAATCCAATCACAGTCTCCATTAATCCACCATATTACCAATTATGTAACCGCTAACGACTGCGCAAACACTATTTTGGCATTGGGGGGCAGTCCTGTTATGGCCGATGATGAAAAAGAAGTGGAGGAAATGGTGGCTTTGTCCTCGGCCCTGGTGTTAAACATCGGAACCCTCAGCCAGCGAACCCTAAGATCCTTCCTGTTAGCCGGAAAAAAAGCCAATGAATTAGGGATTCCCGTAATCCTTGATCCCGTAGGACTTGGAACGACCGACCTTCGACGAAAGCTCATTACAGAGATTTTAGCGAAAATTGATCTTACCGTCATCCGGGGAAACATGTCGGAGATTTTAAATGTCCATGGCACCTCCGTGATAACCAAAGGGGTTGAATCTTCTGAAGGTACGGAAAATGGCGGCGAGGAGATGGCAAAGGCCCTTGCGAAGCGGTTTCAGTGCATCATTGCCATAACCGGAAAAGTTGATGTGATCTCCGATGGCAAAAAAACTTATCGAATTCATAACGGCCATGAATTCCTCTCAAAGATTACCGGCACTGGCTGCATGAGTACTTCCATCATCGGACTTTGCTGCGCCACAGGAGAGTCTCCCCTTTATGGGGCTCTGCTGGGTCTTAGTATAATGGGAATCTCCGGTGAAATTGCAGCGACGCACCTTGAACAAGAATTCAAAGAAGGGCTTGGCAGTTTCAAAGTCCATCTTTTCGATGCCCTTAGCGGCTTTATCCTACAGGATTATCTGGAAAGGGGAAAAATTTATGAAATTTAAACAGTCTGAAAGCAGTATGCCTAGCCGTAATTCCAAGGAAAAAATCTCCTATCGTCTATATTTGGTATCCGATCAAAAGGCTTTAAAGGGACGGAGTTTTATCGAGAGCCTGGAACAGGCAATTAGAGGGGGCGTCACGGTCCTTCAGCTTCGGGATAAGGAGGCTTCTTCTAAGGAATTTTACCAAAGGGCTCTGGAAGTAAAAAAGCTCACGGAAAAGTACCAAATCCCCTTAATAATTAATGATCGAATTGACATTGCTTTAGCCGTGGATGCCGAGGGGGTTCATCTGGGACAACAGGACCTGCCGGTGAGTGTGGCCCGGGGACTGATCGGCCCCGGAAAAATCCTCGGTGCTTCCACCGCGACCCTTAAGGAAGCTGAAAAAGCGGAGGCGGAGGGAGCGGATTATATCGGTGTCGGAGCATTATTTCCAACGGAAACGAAAAGTAATACCCGAAGGGTTTCCCTGGATCAGCTGAAACTGATTAAAGACAGCGTCTCCATTCCCGTCGTGGGTATTGGAGGAATTTCCCAGCACAACCTCGAGTCTATTATCCATACCGGTGTTGACGGAGTCGCCGTGGTCTCAGCCATTCTTGGCAAAGAGGATATTCAACGAGCCGCAAAAAATCTTACAAAATTTTTCTTAACTTCAGGAGGTAATCATTCATGATCTCATCTGCCAACGTTTATGCACTGCTGATTTTTACCGTTATCGCTTTTACCGCTGTGGGAATTATCTATAGTCGGGGAAAATTTGATACCCTTGACGATTTTATCACCGCCCGGGGAACCGCCGGTACAAAGATGCTTTCCACCACTTTCCTGGCATCTTTTTTAGGAGTATTTATTCTATTTACGCCTCCGGAAGCCGGGTCCATCGGCGGGATTACCACGGTTATCGGCTATGCCCTGGGGTTAGGCGGGCTTTATTTTGCCTTTATCATCCTCAGTCCGAAAATCCGAAGCTATTTGCCTCAGGGAAGTACCCTAAACGACTTTGCAAGAAAACGATACGGAAAGAAGATGTATGGATTAATTCTTCTGCTCTCCATATTTTATATGTTTGTTCACCTGGTGGCGGAGCTTACGGCGATTGCCTTTGTGGCCTATGAGCTTGCAGGCATTCCCCTTCTTTTCACCGCACTGCTTATTGGTCTGGGTACCATGATTTACATAGCCTACGGAGGCCTCAGGGCCTCCATGTTTACGGATATGATACAAATGGTGTTTGTCCTTGTATTTCTGCTGATTACCGGTATCGGTGTCGTTTATTATCTCGGAGGGATTGGCAATATTCTATCCCTAAGCAGAGAAAATGCGCCGGAACTCTTCAGCTTTAGCAATACCGGAGGGATCGAGTTTGGACTGACCCTTGGAATTGCCGTGTTTGTTGCGAACTTATTTCACCAGGGCTATTGGCAGCGGATTTATTCCGGGAAAAATGATAAAGCCATTAAAAAATCCCTGATCTTTTGTATTATCATCGCCCTTCCCATTATGATGCTGACCGGGGTTTTAGGAATCGTCTCCACGGGGCTCGGTTATGCTGAGAATCCTTCCGTTGCTCTTTTTTCCCTGGTTTACGGAATCTTTCCCATAGGACTCATTATCATGGTTTTTATGCTTGCCTTGGTCCTGGTTATGAGTACGGTGGATACCCTTTTAAACGGTATGGTTGCCACCTTTAGCGGGAATACCAGAGGGATCCTGAAAAACATGGATAGTAAATCCCTCCTTGGCTTTGCAAGGGTATTGACCTTGGTCATTATTATCCCTGCAGCCCTGATTGCTGCCCAAGGCTATAGCGTGCTGTATTTATTCTTAGTGGCGGATTTGCTATGCGCCGGAGTGGTTTTTCCCTTGTTCTACGGACTGTTCAATAAAAAAGTCACGGAAAATACCGCCGTGCTGGCGTCGCTTTTAGGGATTGCCTCCGGGATTCCCTTCTTTATGGCAAATCAACTTTTAATCAGCTTTACCCTTCCGATTCTGATCTCTGCTGTGGTTACATTGTTAGGCACTTGGTATGGGCAAAAATCATAGCACAGAGCATAGCACAAAGGGGACGGAGGTTTTTGTGTCACGATGACACAAAAACCTCCGTCCCCTTTGTGCTCCTTATATCCTTACTTCCGAGCCAGTGCTCTCAACCAGTTTTTTTCTTCTTCAAGCTCTATTATAACATCCTTAAATCCCGCTTCCTCCAGCCAAGAGGTTAATTCCTCGGGAGAGGGTACCACCATGTTCCCCACTTCTTCATAAACTTTGTTTTTTTCCTTGTTGTTATCATCGGGGTAGGCTTCATTAATGACTAAAAATTGGCCCCCGGCTTTTAAAATCCGATGAACCTCTTTAAAGGACTTTTGAATATCCGGCCAGAAATAAATCGTTTCCACTGCGGTGGCAGCGTCGAAATTTTCATCTTCAAAGGGGGTGTTGTCCACCTCTCCGCGGATAATGACTACATGTCCCTCCTCAACCGCCCGGTGATTTAACTCATTGGCCCAGTCTACACAGTCCTCTGAATAATCAAGGCCAAAAACTTTCCCTTCAGGAGTGTGAATTGCCAGTCGCTGCACGGTCTTTCCGCCTCCACAGCCAAGATCAATTACTTGGGAATCATCTTCTAAGGTTAACATTTGAAGTCCCCAACCGGTAACCTCATAATGATTTTTATTCATTTTTTCTACGATTTCTTTTCCCTTATCTCCTTGGGGTTTACGGCATTGATCTAAGGTTTTCTCTACATCACTCATTTGTCTACCGTCCTTTCCGTATAAATACCTCCCTATTGTATCACCCTTGAGAGGAGATATCTAGCAAGAAAATTTTAATATCACAATAATAACGGTTCTAAACCTATCCCATTTTAATCTTATACCCAAAACTATCTGAAAATCCGTTAAAATTTTATTGAGTAAGAAAAAAAGCTTATACTAGAAAAACTCCCCTTCAGTATATAAGATTTATCTAAATCTTTCTACCTGAAGGGAAGTCATCTTTTGTTTTGATCTTCAAACTATTCCGCCATTTCCAGGGCGATCTTCATCATGTTGGTAAAAGCATTTTGCCGTTCTTCGGAAGTGGTGGCTTCCTTAGTGGCCAGGTTATCGGATACGGTCAGTAAGCAGGCTGCTTTTTTTCCTAGAATCTTGGCATTATGAAACAAAGCAAAAGCTTCCATTTCCACGCCTACACAACCATGCTTCTGATAAATTTCCTTATACTCCTCAAAGTTTTCCCGATAAAATACATCGGAAGAGTGAATTCTTTCGGTATGCATAGGGATATTTAGGTCCTTGGCATACTTCGTAAGTTTTACATTTAAACTTTCCGTGCTTTCAATGATCTCCTTATCATATCCGCCCTGAACCTTGGCGTAACTGGATTCACTCCAGGCATCCTTTGCAAGGATTACATCATAAAGCTTAACATTCTCTGTATATCCTCCACAGGACCCGATTCGAATGATGTTTTCCACACCGTAAAACTCGTAAAGCTCATAGGAGTATATCCCAATGCTTGGCATACCCATACCGCTGGCCATCACCGAAATTTTACGACCTTTATAGGTTCCGGTATATCCCAACATATTACGCACTTCGTTAAACTGTACCACATCTTCTAAAAAGGTATCGGCAATAAATTTTGCCCGCAGGGGGTCGCCCGGCATCAGTACGGTTTTAGCAATTTCACTTTGATCTTTCGCTTCAATATGGGGTGTTGGTATCATATAAATCCTCCTTTTATCTATTTACTTTGTCATTATATCGTATATACCCCATTTTTATAACCTTTATAACTATTTTTTTTATTGCATAAGAGCAATCCTTTTACTTTTAAGCATCCGCTGCTCAAAGATTACTGAAAAAAATCCTTCTCTAAGGGTCTTTCGATGTTTTCTAGACATGCCCTGTGGCTTAGGATACAATAAGGTATATGTACTAATACTAAGGAGGCATTACTTATGATAAAAAAACTCATGATCCTATTTCTCACAGTGTTCCTTCTAAGCTTGATCGTTGGTTGTACCGATGAAGATCCCGGTATCACAGAGGAAAACACCGGCAATAATGGTCCATCAGAGCAGGCGTACATCACCTACGAAGATGACTACATAACCTTTCAACATCCTGCAGAGTGGCTGGTCAGCGGCTCAGGATCTCCCGGCATCAGCTTGGTAATCATCGAAAAAGGATCCGGTTATGATTTTGTTCTTGAAGCGGAAACGGTGAACAGTCTTGATGAACAGAAGGATTTTGACGCCCAAATAGCCGAAGAGTTTACCCAAGGTCTTGCCTCTGCGGAAAAAGAAGATTATATTACCAAAATTTCCTTTGAAGACGTTCTAATCGACGGTTATGCGGGAAAATCCCTTCAGCTGGAAATAGCGCTTTTACAGGGCACTGCTGAAGTTCTGTACGGTGTCCTATCAGAGGATTTAACCCAACATGATGAGATTCAGGATTATCTGTCCGCCCAGGATGATCCAAAATCCTTTACAGAGGAGATTACCCATAATGAGGAATTTCAAGAAGGTCTCTATGAACTTCTTGGAAACCTGGAAGATGCAAATGAGGACCCCGAGCAATCCTTAAGCATCGCACGGGCCCATTTGGAAAATTTACAGGTTTACCTTATGGAAGATACCCCCATTCAACAACGGCAAAAAATCAGTATCGTCGCAAAGGAAAATCTTGTTTTCCGGGTTTATTTCTTTAGTGATCCAGAGCAATATGAAGATATGATAGATCAAGTAACGAGTATTATGGATACCATTGAATTTGCAGACTAAAACAAAGATTTGCGTGGGTTTTTTGTACCGCTTATTTTATTACTCCAGATCCATAATCCACCGGGCTCCCTTTAGGGGCCCTTTTTCTTGACTTTTATCCTTCCAGTACCGAAGACTTTTTCGAAGGTCCTCGGAACCGGTTTTTTCAATGGCTCGATGAAGGTCTTCCTTTGTAAGCTGATTCGGATCCAAGACTTCACCGATTTGATTTCTTTCCACATCATAGGCAATGGCAAATTGATCACTGGAAAAGGGCAGAATAATCATCGGTTTTCCATAATAAAGGGTCTCGGTAAAACTGTTGGCCCCTCCATGATGTACAACCAAATCCATATAGGGAAGCAACGCTTTTTGAGGTAAAAAGGCGGCCCGGGTGACCTGATCCGCGGACAACTGTATAAAAAACTCTTCATTGCCTCCCGTGGCAACATAAATGTGCCAGGAATCTTTATGGGTTATAAAACCTTGAATGAGGGCTTCGATAACATCTCTTCGCTCCGAGAGAAAGGTGCCGAAGGATATTAAAACCTTTCGTCTTTTTTCTTTCAGTACCTGGGATTTGAGCACTCCTTCTAATTTTTCTGGCTCAAAGCAGTAATGGGAATAATAGGTCGCTGTTCCATTGGAAAGGGATTTTGAAGATCGATTCGAAAACTTCGGATAATTAAAAAACACGCCCAGGGAAGAGGTTAGGGAAAAAGGATTGTTTAAAGAATACTTATCCACCGGGCTATTAGGAAAATGAGTGGTAAAAACTTCTTTAAACGCTTCTGCGAACTTATTATTTACTTCCTTCTGCTTTTGCCCCAACAAGTGCTTTTCTCTTTTTGAAGGTTCCAATGCCCGTGGCCAGAATTCCGTCAAGCCTCCACTTTCCTCTTTGGACTCTATGGTTTCGGGATGGGGAGGACAGAAGGTGACAAAGGGAATCTCCAGTCCGATTAAGGCAAGGGTAGCACCATAGGAAAGTTGATCCACAATCATAAGATCCGGCAGATGTTTTTGATTTAACTGTCGAATTCCATCAATCAACTCCCCGGGATTGGAAAACATATCCCTGATTCGATGGTCCCCTTGGGTAATTAGGGTTTTCACCGGCCCTTCGTAGGTGGCTTGAAAAAATTCCTCCAGCCGTTTTTTCTCTTCCCGGTCCTGCTGTGTATTTTTAGCAATCCCCGTGTTTTGGTTTTTATTGATATTCAAAAGGTGAAAATCCAACCCTGCATCGTCTATCTCTTCTTGAAAATCCCCACTGCAGGCAATCGTTACCTGGGCTCCCAGGGTTTTTAAAGCCTTTGCCAAGGTTTTTAACGGTTGAAAATGAGAGTAAAATGGGGGACTTAATACAACTATTTTTTTATTTTCTCTTTTCATAATCTAAAACCCCCCGATAGAATTCTGCAAATTTTAAGGATATTGCCTCCATGGAGTAATTTTCTTCAATGGTTTTTCTGCTGTTCTTTTTCAGAACTCCAATCCTTTCAGGATCCCCTTGGGAAAAACTTATGATTTCCCTAAGACTTTTTTCCAGATCCGATACCTTTTGACTATCTCCTAAAAAGCCGTTTACGCCATGTTCAATATAGGTGGAAACCCCTCCCACTTTCGGACCGATGGCGATAAACCCTTCCACCATGGCTTCCAGAATTGCAATGCCGAACTCCTCTTTCTCACTGGAACAAAAATAGATATTCGGAAAATCAGAATTGTCCAACCCGTTGATTTTTCGCTCGATTAAACGAACGGTGTTATTGGGAATCCCCGGTATATGGAGATAATTTCCCCGTAGTTCGGGATGGGCCTTTAGGTATTTCTGTTCAAAGTTTAAAAAATCCGCCTCCGCTTCATTGGGTGTTTGAAAATTACCCCCTATAACCACTAAGTTATATTTTTCATAAGCTCCCGACTGGTAAAAGGCCTCCAACAGCCTTTGCTGCCCTTTCAGAGGATGCAGTCTTCCCACATTTAATATACAGGGTTTTGTCAAGTTCTTCGGATCAATTGAAAACCGGTGCTTAGAGGAAAGGAGTACCTTTTCAATGTCCATCCTCTGCTTAATCGGCAAATGTATATCAATGCCTTCACTGATCATTTGAAAGGGTTTGTTCCGAGGCATTAAGTTTAATTCAGGAAAGTAGTGAAGCAGTCGTTCCTTCGCTTTTTCTCCCCCAATACCGATAACTCCCTGGGTTATCTCCAGGAGTTTTTTTCCCACTTCAATTTTATGAATTTTTTCTATCCCTTCCTGATACCCGTGGCCGATTACCCTTAAGTTATCTTCCCGAACCATAGATCGGTGGGGGTCCGGGGTCAGGGTCAATACCAGGGAACGTTTCTTTTCCTGAGCGAGCTTTGCCATGGCTAAAGAGGCATCATTTAAGTAGCGGACATGATAAATGTTTGGGTTCAGTTTCAGTTTCTCTAGTACCACGGAAACCATGGCCTTTAAAAAACTGTGGTTATTGATAAAATTCGGGTCTTTTCCCGGATGAAAGGGAATGGATATTGAATAATGATTGGGCTCGAAGGCTTGTATCAAATGATATGTACTCCGCTCTTGGGAAATATCCCTTAAGGACAGGGTAAATACCTGACTGATTTCCATGGAATTGGTCAAAGCTTTTCCCAGCTGCAATAAAAAGGTGCTGAGTCCGCCGCTATTGCCTTTTCCAATTTGCAAGGGATTTCCTTGAAACAAAAACTGCATCAGGGAAAACTGCTCGGGGAAATGTTCTATGGGGGCGGCCTCTTGGATCTGCTTCGTGTATGTTTTATAATTTTTCAAAACAGGATAATCCTCGAAGGGAAGGGCAAAATATAACAGATAACAGTATAGTCCGAAGCTCTCTTCCCTGTTTTCTAAGAAGTGATTTCGAAAGGGGTATAATATGTTTCTTTGGACCAAAGGTTCTTCCACCTCGATGGACAGCGCCATCATAAAGGATAATATGGACAATCCTTTCGGATCCTCAGGATCCAACCCCTTTAATGCTTTTACATAGGATCGAAAGGAAAAATGATCCTTTGAGAGGTCCTGAAGAAGGGCGTTGCGAAGGTATGGATTATCCAAATAAGAAGACCCCAGCAGATCCAGGGGCGTATCATAGAGCCCTTCCAGTTTTTTTAAAGGACCGGAGGAAGAAATGATCTCTAAAATTTTTCTTTCCTCAGAGGCCGCTGAAATTTGCGTTAAAAATTCCTGTGTATTCATTTTATAACCCTTCCTTCCTATGTGCTAATTTCTTTACTTATACCCGAAGCCGGGAAATAAAAGCAATATTTTCTTACCTGTGGATAGTTTTATGGTTTTGACCAGAATTTTCCTGGCTTTTATACACAATTCCTACACATATACACAGGTTTTTTTCTTATCTACAGCGTCGTTATATTTATAGACTGTGTCGAATTTTTACATACAGCACATTTTTTCATACAGCGCATTTTTGTTTGCCGATTCGCAGCACAAAAAAGCCACCCCTTGAAGGAGCCCCGAAATCTTAGAACTGGAATCTAATCTTCCGAGGTCCTTCTATGAAAGTGACTTTTGTGTCTTCTTAATGTTACTAAAGGTTTAAAAACTTATTTTTCAGTATTCATGGCCCGCCAAACCTTCTCGGGGGTTGCGGGCAGGCTGCGGATTCTTACGCCCACAGCCTGATAAATGGCCTCCATAATTGCCGGGGGCACGGTGTTGATCACAACCTCACCGATGGATTTGGCTCCGTAGGGTCCCGTGTCATCATGGCCCTCGATCAGCTCCACTTGAATAGTATGCACATCTTTTCTGGTAGGAATTTTATACTCCATAAAGGTATTGGACTTTAACTTTCCTTTAGGATTAACTTTTACTTCTTCATATAAGGCCATCCCGATGCCCTGGACGATTCCTCCCTCGGCTTGAACCCGGGCCAGCATGGGATTGATGGCGGTACCGCAGTCCACGGTTCCTACAAAGTCCAGAAGGTCCACTTTCCCCGTGTCCAGGTCTACCTCCACCTCCGCAAATCCCGCCATATAAGGAGGGGCTGCTTTTTTGGGCACAAAGGAGCCCGTGGCGGTGAGCTGTTGATGAATCATGGAGTAGGTGATTTTTTTCGAGAACGCCTCTAAGGAAATTTCTTTTCCCTTTTTACTGAAAATCTTTCCCTTTTCAAAGGAGATGTTCTC
>PWEO01000191.1 GCA_003553525.1 Clostridiaceae bacterium | reverse complement strand
CTTTCGCTGAATTTTGTTGGTGACATCCATTCGTTTAATCTTGGCAATCAGTTGGGATTTCGGCATATCATTCTCCTTTATCATCTATTTTTTTATTTACTAATCCCTTTTTATTCAGGCTTGTATCTTACTAACCCCTTTTCTTATTCCGGCTTGCATCACTTCGCCTCATTATCTTACTTCGGTGACACCAGATACGTAGGATACCCGTCGTTTTCCAAAGCTTCAATCATTCTGAGCGCATTTTCCTTTTGCCTAAAGGCGCCCACCTGCACCCGGTACAGCTTCTCTCTAGCCGGCCCTACACTGTTTGTTTCCTTATTTTTGTTATCTTTACCTTCTCCTTTGATTATTTCACTCCTCCTTTCCTCCTCCATCTTTTTAATCCTGCTCTCCTCCTCGTTGATCCCATAGTAATCCTTGATTACCTCACATTGAACCTCCGCAAGTTTTTCGAGATTGTGTTCCGCCAGTAAAATCTTCTCCTCCTGGACGTGATCATGAAAAAGACTTTCGATCAGCAGAATCGATGGGATATGATATAGTGCTCCGTAGTATAGGATCCCATAGTAGTCATCCCGTTCTCTGGTCAGTCGGGTTTTTGCCCCCCGGTTGTGGGTATCAAATTGTGTGGCGATGGCTCTGGACATTTTACTGGCAATGGATAAATCCTTCGATCTCTTTACGGAGTAGTAGACTTCCGTTCCCTTGGCCGTGCCGTTAAAGGCGTTGGTATGTTCACTGATAAACAGATCCGCCTTAAAATCCCGTGCAATCTCCGCCCGTTGTTTTCTTGATAGGGTTTCGTCTTTATCCCGGGTAAGCTTTACAACAAAATGACCGCTCTCTTCTAACTTCTTCTTAAGATGCTTGGATACTTTCAACACCCCGTCGGCTTCGATATAGGATGTGGGTCCCCGGTTCCACCGATCTTCTCCTCCATGGCCCGGATCAATTACTACGCGTATTTTTCTCATAGATTCCTCCTCGTTTAATTTTTTTGTTTTTCTCTTTTCCAATATCCATTCCTGTGAAAATCTTAAACTGCTAAGGATCTTTTTTTACCAATCCCTCCTTTCTGTCATTGATCTTCTAAACCACCTCCTCATCAATCAGATACGATGTCCTTCTTACCTCCATCTTTGAACCCCTTTATTGAACTCTTGTTCGATTTACGTATATTATACCTGAAAATAAATAAATGTCTATACCCTTTGCAAATAAACGGACCAATCAACGTTAGTTAACGCTTGTTAACGTTAGATAACGCTTATCAATGTTAGATAACGTTAGATAACGCTTATCAATGTTAGATAACGTTAGATAATGCTTGTCAACGTTAGATAACGCTAGATAACACTCGCCATTTTTCCTAATCCTCCTTAATCCCTTTTCTAACCCACTCACGACTCTTATCCACAGGATATTGGCGGTTATCCAGATATTATCCACAGGATATTGATGGTTATCCATATGTTATCCACAGTTTTTCCACAATTCGTCCACAAAATGTGTAAAACTTTCTTTCCCAGGCGTAAAAATGCCTCCCGAGAGAACCCTTTATTTCCTTTTCTTAGATTACCAAAGTTCGTCTCCGGATCCGTGCAAAATACCCCCTAATGATACTGATCTTAAAGAAACTGATTTTAGTGAGATGGATTGATCAATACTGAATTGATCTTGGACTTCCGCAAAAGAAGAGGTGGGTCAATTTTCATTGTAAAACAACAGGGGGTTGCTAAGTATCTAGAAGTGTTAACAAGCGTTAAGTAGCGTTAACAAACGTTGATAAGCGTTGATTAGCGTTAAGTAGCGTTAACAAGCGTTGATTAGTGCTTTTTGCATCAAAAGGGATGGAAAAGCCACGGGGAATTTAATATAATAAAGCTCACAACCGACGAGTAATTAATTTTTAAAAGGGGGAATTGTAAATGAAAAAGAAAAATGTCAACCCAAATCGCTTTTACCGAAAGGGAAATCAGGTGGATTTTCTGTTTTACAAAACACCGAAGGAACTGTATTATGACTGGGAGTATGACGATCTTTCCTTAGGAGCAAAATCTTTATACATGATCTTATCCGATCGTTTAGGGCTGAGTATAAAAAATCAGATGGCCGATGAAGATGGTTTTATTTTTGTGCTTTATAAGTCCAAGCCGGCCCAAGGGGATACCCGAAGCAAGAAAGACAAACCCCCGGAAGAATTAAGTCTTTCAGAGTTGTTAAGTGTAAGTCCTAAGAGCGTACAAAAATATAAAGAAGAGCTCATTCGTCATGATTTGCTGTTTGAGCAGCGGACCGGTCTGGGAAAAGTCAATCGTTTGTATGTATTAAAGCCGAAGGAGATGTTTTCGAAAAACCGTAAACCGATGCAAGGCTACTCGGAAAAAGATGCCTTTAAAAAGAACTTCCCTGCACTATGCGGGGAAGCCGTTTCAGAGGTTACTGTGTCTCCCCTATATCAAATGTCATCCAGGGGATAAAAATACTAGAGACCGTGCTCCTAATTTCCGGATACGGTCTCTAGCCTGTAATTTGTACTGCGCCTTAGATTACGTTTATGCTTTGTAATCTTCCCATTTTTGCTCCTTGATGAAGCTTTGAAGTGCACTTTCCGTTACCCGGTACTGTCTACCGATACGTACGGATTTAAGCTTTCCCGAACGAAGAATTTCGTATACTTTGCTCTTGCCCACAAAAAGTCTTTCTTTTACGTCATTCGGTGTTAACATTTCCATAAAAGTAATCTCCTCTGTTTGATTTTCCTCGGAAGTTGTTCGTTCTATGTATTTCACCCCCTTTTTCTTTTGACCTGTACCGGATACGATTTTTTTCATGATCCTTCCCCCTGTTTACCCCGCTCAGGTTCTTTAGTT
>PWEO01000093.1 GCA_003553525.1 Clostridiaceae bacterium | reverse complement strand
TTTATTAAAAATATTCTAAATATATCTGTTTAGGTTTTTTTGAAGCGGGTATAATATACACACCTTAACGGGAGCATGGATCTTTGAGAAGTATCTGGACGCTTTTCTCAAAGGGAGCTGGCAGCGTAACCGACCATTTTTATGGTCGGTTTTTTTGAGTTTTTAGCATAAGGACAACTGAATAGGGTTTGAATTGGGGGCGAAGATCTCTGAGAAGTACTTGGACGCTTTTTTTTCAGAGGGAGCCGGTAGCGTAACCGACCGAAATAGGTCGGTTTTTGTATTTTAAGGGGGTGGTGGGAAAAAGATGAGTAGACCTGCGGGAAGTGAAAGAATTGATGGGTAAGACAACGACGAATTCTGTAAGACATAACGGTAAGGAGTGTTAAGAGTTTAACAGATTTTCAGTTCCGGGGACGAGGATCTTTGAAGAGTATGTGGACGCTTTCTTCGAAGGGAGTCAGTAGCGTAAGCGACCAGAAACAATGTCATCCTGTTTTATTGTCTTACACACTTTCAAATAAGTGCTAGACAATATTGTTGAAAATGGAATAAGGCTGACTATGATCATGAGCAGATACTTCTGCTTGAGAAGTTGTTTAGGAGTATAAATCCTGAATTTTCTGGACATGTGTTAACAATCTATTGCTAACAATCTATTGTGTGTTGGGTTTTAGAAAGGTTGGTGAATAGAGACGTAGTTGTGTCAGCGTTTACTAGCTAGTGTTGCAGAGAAGAGGAAAGTGTAATGATTTTAGAAACTAAAAGGAGGTACGAATGATGAAAATTAAGAAAGCAAAATGGCTTGTAATCTTGATGATCATAGCTCTGTTATTCGGTATGATTCCAGCTTCGGTTGGTGCGGAATATGAAAACAACGAGGATGACTATGAGCAGTTGTTTCTATCTAATGGAGGGGCCCCAGAAAATAATGGCTTGTATCGAGTTGAGTTACTAGAAACCCATGGTGAGTTAACCCTTCTCTACAGTTTTGATGACGTTGTTAATTTCGATTTTGTCACTCATATCGGTGGATCTGCAGACGGATCAGAACTGTTTGTTATCGGAGAAGATTCCGGTCATTTGGGAGTTTACTCTATTGCCGAAAATAGTTTCGTTGACAAAGGGGAAATTGCAAATTATCCATCGGCTGTAACACAAGTGGCTGTTTCTCCTGAAAATGAACTTTTCATGGTTTGCAAAGATAGAGATGAACTGTTCAAAGTTGATGTAGACAATGTGGAAGCCACTTTTGTTTCAAAAATTGATATAGATGTTCAAGGCGCGGACATAGCATTTGGTGCAGATGGAACTTTATATCTTTACTCTGCAGGAAACCTTGAAAATCTTTATACTGTTGATATCGAGACAGGGATCACAAACTTAGTAGGAAGTACTGGTGCTAAGATTACAGGTTTAGCCATTAGAGATGGTGGTTTAGGTGATCTCGTTGGTTCGGATGCTCGTACAAATGAGTTTATTATCATCGATAAAGATAATGGTCAGATTGTAGGAGACCCAATTCCGATGAAAATTGGCAACGTAGACTTTGTCCACACATGGGGTGATATGGCAACCGGTTACCTTATTCCAGAAGATCCACCAACCTATGAAATCTGTGGATTTAAGCAGGTAGACGGAGTCCCAACAGGAGGCTGGACTATCAAGCTTGAAGTAATGGAAGGTGAAACGTTTGTACCTTATGTAGTTAATGATGTACAACTTACAGCAACAACTGGTGCTGACGGAAAATACTGTTTTATCGACCTTCCTGCAGGCACCTACAGGGTATCCGAGGTTCAGCAGAATGGGTATACCCAGGTCTATCCTGCGGACAACGCGCATATTGTTGTTCTCCCTAGTGGAATCGTCTATGGTGTAGAATCTGCAGGGAATGTCGATGTACCAACAGGATCAGGCGATCTCTATGAAATAGACGTCATCAATCAAACCGAAACAAAGCTGTTCGAAGGTGCGGGAAATTATCTCTATCCTTACCCGAATGGACTCGCATTTGATGATATCAATGATCGCCTATACTTTGCAACAAATGCAGTAGATTTATATTTCTGGGAATTCGGTGCTGACGACATTGTTTTTGCCGGGCAGTTAGATTATGAGGGTACGAATGTTTGTGGGGCGGCTTTTGGTGGAGGCTATTACTGGTATATCCCTGACAACTCAAACCAGCTGTATAAAGTATCCTTCAATGCCAACGGAACAATTGCTGATCAAGTAGCGGTGGCAACCATTGGTGGTAGCTTCGCATACGGCGACATCGTGATTGATTATGAGGAAGGTATGCTTTATGGAAGCGGAATTCAATCTTATTTCACCTACGATATAGGAAATGATGTTTATTTTGAAGCACCTGGTACTGATGGAAGTTTCCTACAAATTGCTTGGGGAAGCGACGGGGTGCTGTACGGACATCACGGCCAGCGACTCCAAGTAGGTTCTAATCACCGAGATTGGGTTAGTATTGAACCGGCTACCGGAGAAACATCTTATCTGTTTACCGGTGAAAACCTGTACGTCGACCTGGCATCCGGCATGAAGTATTACAACTTCCGTAATGAGAGAGACCCAGACCCGGTATGCGAAACTGCTTGGGCTTACGGGGAATATATCGCAACTCAAAATAACGAAGTTGACGACAACCCTTCCGAAGCATGGGGTTGGACAAATGAAGTTGGAGAAGAATCAGAGGCAGTCGAATTAGAACTTTGGGCCGCAGCTGGTCAGAATGATTTTGAGAAAGGGCATCTGGTCGGAACAGTTACAGTGGTAGAAACTGAGGGTATTTGGACAGTAACCTATCAAATCAGTGAGGGTCTTGACTGCTGGATCTCCGAAGCACATTTGTGGGTCGGCGATG
>PWEO01000002.1 GCA_003553525.1 Clostridiaceae bacterium | reverse complement strand
TATGAACAGGACGATCAATTTAATCGGGTGATGGTTTATCTGGGCGAGGAAGGTTCCGCTATCTTACCGGTAGGGGAGATTTTCCAAGAGGGGGAGCTATTACGGGATGCTTATCAAAACAAGCTATACGAAGTTGAAGGTGAAACCTTAGAAGTCGATACCGGCGACAAGGGCATTGTGTTGTTGGAAGTCGTAGAAAAAACAGAATAACATAAAAACCACCGCAAGGCGGTTAATAAAAGTTTCAGAATACCCGATGCGTTGAAATACTTGCAGCATTTGGCAGTGTAAAGGTTTTTTCTTCTTGGGAAAGGGGACGGATGTGTTCGGTTCACTGTGAACCGAACACATCCGTCCCCTTCATTTTTTTGATTTTATCCAAAAATCGAGTAGATCTTTTGGTTGATAGGATCCGCATAATCCTTTATTTCCGAGTAGACTTGATCGACCACTTTTTCATACAGCTTGTGGTGTTCAGGGTTCGGTTCAAAGGAATCCTTGATTTTCACCATTTTTTCAACGGCGGTTTTATAGTCAGGATAATACCCTGCTCCAACAGCCACATTTATAGCCGCACCAATACCCGCGGCGTTGTTGATCACGTTTCTGACGCTTTTGATTCCAAACACATCGGCAAATATTTGCATAAACAAATCACTGTTGGACCCGCCACCGGAAACAATTAGCTGTTTTGGGTATTCCTTTAGCTCGCCACACATCTCATCCACACTGATTTTCATAGTCATAGCGATAGACTCCATAATGGAACGGTACATATGTCCTCTCTTATGGCGACCATCCAATCCGATAAACAAAGCTTTACGGTAAGGCAAGGAGTTTGGCGCTAAAAATTCTCCTACGGTTATTAATCCCTCACTTCCCGGAGGAACTTCCCTTGCTTCCTCTTCTAAAAGATCTTCCACGGTACTTCCTTTACGGGCTGCGGTTTCTTCAAGTTCCTTACCGATCAGCTCTTTAAACCAGGTAATACTCCACATCCCTCTTCTAATCCCGTTGCTTGTTTCATATAGATACTGATAGGGAATAGCAGCCAAATTTGACCAGTAATGTTCAGCGGTTTCCGTATATTTGTCGCCCTCCACCATCCCTCCGATATAGGTTCCAAGGGATACCAATACAGAGTCTTTATTATGGATTCCTGCTCCAAGGGCTTCCGCCGCCTTGTCGTTTGCCGTAGCGTATACGGGACAGCCCTCCGGCAATCCCGTGGCCACACTGGCTTTTTTCGTAATGTTTCCTAACTGTTCTCCCGGCAGAGCCAAATCAAAGAGCATATTCCGGGTCAAATTATAATCCTCATAATCCGAAGGAATGTCGCTCCATTTCCAATTAATTCGATCAAGAGGTCCGTATACTCCTTCATAGTTTGCTGCTGTATCCTTAAATTCACCGGTTAATCGATGAGTAAGGTAACCGGTTGTGGTTGTAATATAAGCGGTTTTCGGAATGTCTTTTTGATAGGGCTTGGATAAACGTTTGTCCATCCAGTTAATCACAGGATAAGCCAAGGTCCCATCTTTTTTTAAATAAACCCGACAGCACCGAATACTTCCTAGACCGATACCGATAATCTCATGAGGATCTCCGTCAAATTTCTCCATCAGTCCTTTACTCACACTTTTTAAAGATTCCCACAGATCATCATCGGGATGCTCTGCAGTATCTGCATCGGGAATGTATAATGGACGAAGTTTCTGTTTTTCTTCGCAGATTAAATTTCCTTCCAGATCATAAATTCCTATTTTAGTGCTCTGAGTACCTCCGTCAACTCCGATAATATATTTCACAGTCTATGCCTCCTCTACCCTTGGCCAAATCTTAAATGGATCGTTAATTGTTTCTCTGTGCTTTTATTATATGTCAGATGTACGATCAAAAGTGAAACTGTTTTGCTATCTCATTAAATACCCACCGTCTACGGTAAGAATATGTCCGTTCACATAATTCGAAGCTTCACTGGACAGAAAGACACAGGCTCCCATTAAGTCCGTTCTCTCTCCCCATCGATTTGCGGGAATATGAGAAAGGATTCTTTTGTTTTCCACTAAATCGGATCTGGTTTTTTCCGTCAAGGTTGTGGAAAAATATCCCGGGGCGATAGCATTTACTTGGATATTAAAGGCTCCCAGCTCATCACACATGGCCTTGGTTAACCCCACAAGGCCATGTTTTGTAGCAGCGTAAGCCGGGGACCATTTTCCGCCTAGAAAAGAAAATAGGGATGCGATATTAATTATTTTTCCGCTGCCCTGTTTGATCATATGCTTACAGGCTTCATGGGTCATTTCATAGGCCGCAGTTAGATTTACTGAAACCATTTTGTCCCACTCCACCCGAGTAAACTTTGTAACATCCTCCACGTTAATGGATATCCCGGCACTGTTTATCAAAATGTCCACACTGCCCCAGTGATTTACGCAGGCATCCACGACTCTTTTGCATTCCCCGTTCTTTGTCAAATCCGCCTGAAAATACTGATATTCGACGCCGCATTGCTTAACTTCTCTTTCTGTAGTACCATCATCTCCAGTCCTGCTGACGGTTAGCACATTTGCTCCGGCCTTCGCCAGAGCCACGGAAAAGACTTGGCCTAGCCCACTATTCCCTCCGGTTACAATGGCATTTTTTCCCTGCAGGGAGAAAAGCTCCATACTGAAATCACTCAAATTCATAAGACTACCTCCAACTACTAGATTTAACTCACTCGGGCTATTCGTTTTTCTATATACAGCAGTTCTTCAAAATGATGCATTTTCATTATAATGATTGTCAAGATCTATAAAAATTGCAGATTAGTCTCTTTGTTATTGTAACGGGTTATCATTCATTATATTTCGTATGTTCAGTATCCCCGTAGATACGCTGAAGCAG
>PWEO01000153.1 GCA_003553525.1 Clostridiaceae bacterium | reverse complement strand
AGTGTGAATTTGATGCTATTTTTCAAAGTTTGCACTATAATCCTCTTTCAATAAACCAAGCAGAATCTCATCATGATATTTGCCGTCGGTATAAACCATTTGACTTCTTCTGCCTTCTTCACGACAACCCAGCTTTTTTAACATCGTCGCAGATGCGATATTTCCTTCAAGCACCGCACCGTAGTATTTATTCAACCTTCTCTCGAAAAAAGCATACCGCAGTAAAAGATCCATTGCCGCAGTTCCGTAGCCCTTTCCTCTATGATCCCGGTCAACTTGCATACCGATACTGAAGGTTCCGTTTTTCTCATCTATGGAGTTCAAATTGATTCCTCCCACAGTAACCCCTTCCAGGTTCTCAATGCTAAACATTAGCCGACCCGTACCCTCTTTGAAATTTTTGAAATGCTCTATCATATTTTTCGCTTCCTGAGGGGTTGGAGGAAGTTCCACTTCATAGTTCAACAGACGCCGGGCAGCGGTGTCAAACCGATTGTAATAGTGCCCTTCCCAGTCCGGTTCATCCATGGCCCGTAAACGAACCTTTTCATTTTGCCAATAGTAATTTTGATATTTAATTTCTCTCATAGTTATCGCTCCTCTAAGTATATTTAAAACTTCAAGCTAAAATTATTATTACTTGATCAGGATTTTTCAGAACCAAATGATATTTATCTAGATTAGATACCCCTAAAATGATATTACAAAGCGGTACTGTAAATCCGGGAAGACTCTCCCCAGGGATGATAGCCTGTAGCAATGTACTCAAATCCATAATTTTCATAGTATCCTATATGATCCGTACAAAGATACAGATGAGTAAATCCCCCGGTTTTAGCATCCCTTTTAGCCTGCTCCATCAGTAAGGATCCATAGGCGTTACCTCGGTGCGTCTCTTCAATGTAGACTGCACAGATCCAAGGATAAAGATCCATTCGACTGATAAAATCATTGGTGATAAGTCCAGCACATCCGATGATTTGATCGTCCTCCATCAGTAGGTACCAGTGAGGCAGAGGACTCTTGGTTGCAATTGAATGGGTGATGCAGTCCTCGTAGACCATCATGCTGCTGTCATTAGCCCACTTTTCTTGAAAATATGAAATTGCCCGTTCCTTCAATTGTGGATATTTTCTTACGGATTTTACTTTCATTTTCCATCTTCCTCTCAATTAGGTTCGCCCATAGCTTCATTCTGATTTTTCCCCTTGATAGATTTGAACGGCTTTACCTTCAATTATTTTAAATGTAAAAATTTCTCCCTTTCACCCTCCAAAGCTTCCGCCTCCGGGGTAATGTCCCTAAGATGGTTTGCAGCCATCAGTACCACAGCAAGGATAATGATGATGGTCCCAGTTATCATTAAAGCCGGTTTGCTTTTCATATTTTCCACCCTTCAAAATTCTACATCGATCTCTTTACGAACAATATATAAATCTGTATCTCCCTAGTTATGCCAGCGGTTATCAAAGAAAAACACATCGCCGCAGGTGCCGTCGTCATACTCCGCATCCTTGTGTCCCTGAATCAATTGATAATCCCCTCGGGTCACCTCGTCAATAATCCGGTCCCAAAACATAACCGAGTCTTGATTCTTCGGGTGCCTTTTCAACTGCCATTTTCCTCTGAATCGATCAAATACTTCCAAGGCAGCGAAGCGGCCGACCCCTGCGCGACGGTACTTATGCATTACAAAAAACTCCGCCATGGAATAGTCAATTTCCCCTTCCACCTCGGGATAATCATTAATCATTACAAAGCCTGCCAATTGTCCCTCTGCCAGTATAAAATATGCCCACCGGTTTTTATCGGTCCAATAATGGTCTAAGTACTGATATCCATAAAGTCCTATGGGGTTTACATCCCGGTGGTCGTATTGGGAAAATTCATAGTCGTATTTTTCCAAGAGATTTCTTAAAACTTCCTTTTCTTCTGATCTAACGGGTTTTAATTCGAGCTTCATGGTTTTTGTCTCTCCTTCATTTCACATACTATCCTCCGAAGACTTTCCCGGAGGAAAATTTCCGGAGGATTATCTTATTTTTTTCTAAGCCATAAAGTTGCCTTGTCGTCCCCGGTGCTGAAGGGTTTTCTAGTCTTGATATCTCCCCAGGTTTCAATGATTTCCAAATCCAACCGACTAATCATATCTACGATTTCACTATAACCGATGGGGTATTTTTGTATTTCCCAAGTATACTCCTTGGTGAGTTTGTTGTTCTGATAGACTTCTAACCGCCTTTCCGCTTTCCAGATCTTATTTGCTTTATCCACATACACGGGTTTTGAGTAGGCTTTCAGTTCTATCCCGTCTTCGCAGATCCCTGAAGGGAAGGCTCTATTTTCCACATTTACATTGCACCAGTGATCCGGCAGCTCCTTTTCAATGCTGTCGGTAGAGATAAAAATGAATCCTCCGTTTTTTACGGATTGATACGCTTTTCTTAAGATCCTTTGCTGTTCCTCCAGGGTGGCAAATTCAAAAAAGAAGTTTCCTCCCAGGATCACGGCGTCAAAACCCCTTGGCCAGGTATAACTCATCAGCTCTGCGTGAATAACCGATACGCTGTTTTTTACCATATCCGTCTCCTCTTTTAGCTTTTCCTGCAGCCGATTCAACATCATCTTTGCCCCGTCCATTCCGGTAATTGCCACTCCCGATCTGGCAATGGGCAGCAAAATTCTTCCCGTGCCGCAAAACGGCTCCAACACATTTTTGCATTGATGCAATTTTAGTAATTCCATGATTAACTCCACATCTTCTACGGTTGTTTCCTCCTGGTCATAAATCTCTGCAATATGCTCTTCCACATCATAAGGATTTTGTTTGTTAATTATCAGTTTGACCGCCTCCGAATTTCAATTTTTACGTACCTTTACCCACCTGCATTTTT
>PWEO01000212.1 GCA_003553525.1 Clostridiaceae bacterium | reverse complement strand
CTCCAAGATCTGTCGGTTTAAAACGTTTATTCTCATTGACAACATAACCTCTCTGCTGTACTGTACTGACAATGGTAGAATAGGTAGAAGGACGTCCTATACCCTTCTCTTCCAGCACCTTAACCAGAGTTGCTTCAGAATATCTTGCTGGAGGTCTGGTGAAATGCTGTTCTGGATCAATATTTTTAACTTTTAAATCCGAACCTTCTTTTAGATCCGGCAGCATTCTTTCTTTTTCTCGTTCCCTTCTCCTCCAGTCAACGACCATAAAACCCGGAAATACTAATTTAGATCCGTTTGCACGAAAAGAATAATCATTAACCTCTATATCTACTGATAAAGTATCAAGCACTGCAGAAGTCATTCTGCTGGCTACAAACCGCTCCCAGATTAATTTATATAATTTATACTGGTCACCTGAAAGATCATCTTTGATTGTATCCGGGGTCAGGTTTACATCTGTTGGGCGAATTGCTTCATGTGCATCCTGGGCACCTTTATTACTTTTATGTTTACGGGGCTTATCAGGATAATATTTAGACCCATATTTATCAATTATATATTTTCTGCATAGGTTTTCAGCTTCACTTGATATTCGGTTTGAATCAGTACGGATATAAGTTATGAGCCCAACCGTACCTTCATTTTTAATTGAGATACCTTCATAAAGCTGCTGTGCTATAAACATTGTTTTTTTGGTTGTAAAACCAAGATCATGGGAAGCCCGCTGCTGTAATGTACTGGTGATAAACGGTGGAGATGGATTCCGAAATCTTTTCTTTCTTCGAACCTTCTTAACCTTAAAGGAACCTTCACTTATTTCAGCTAATATCTTATCTGCCTGTTTTTTTGAAGATATTTTTACCTTTTTGTTTTTATGTTTTTTTAGTTCAGCTTTAAAAGGTTCGTCATCATCAGTACTTAAAAATGCAGTGATTGTCCAGTACTCTTCAGGTTCAAAATTTCTGATCTCTTCTTCTCGTTCACATATTAACCGCAGAGCAACTGATTGAACCCTACCTGCGCTGAGACCTTTGCGCACTTTACGCCAGAGAAGTGGGCTCAATTTGTATCCAACTATTCTATCCAGAATTCTTCTGGCTTTCTGTGAATCCACACGATCTTTATCTATCTGACGGGGCTCTTTTAGCGCTTCATTTACAGCTCTGTTTGTTATCTCATTAAACTCAATTCTTAAGGGTTTATTCTCATCAAGCTTTAAGGCCTGTGTCAGGTGCCAGGAAATAGCCTCACCTTCTCTATCTGGATCTGTTGCCAGGAGGACCTCTTTACTTTTTTTAACGTTTTTTCGAAGTTTTTTAAGCACATCTCCCTTGCCCCTGATGGTGATATATTTTGGTTGAAATTCTTTTTCAATATCAACACCAAATTGAGTTTTTGGAAGATCTCGCACATGCCCCATAGAAGCCTGAACCTTAAAATTTTTGCCCAGAAATTTACCTATAGTTTTAGCTTTTGCCGGTGATTCAACAATAACTAGATTATCAGCCATATCTATACCTCCAGAGAAAAATGAAACTCATTTTAATTAAATAGCATAGCTCTCAAGTATTATTACCAATTTTCATTCATTAATATGATTTTTTCTTTATGGAAAAATATTAATATACCACTAATTGCTTTTACATCTACTTATTATATTGTTTCGCCAATTATTTGTAAACCCATAAACATAAAGAAACTATTAATTATCTTCTATTATAGTATTTACCCGGCATTTGCTTAATTAAACCTTTCAGTTCTAATCTTATCAATAACTCACTGATCTCTGATGCATTATACTCATCTATCTTTCGTATTATATTATCGATATGAATTTCCGGCTGATTCTCTATAATTGACAGCACCATCTTTTCTGCATTAGGGATATTGAGCTCATCCGCCTTAAACCTATCTCCTTTTCTTTTTTCTGTCAATTTTTCTCGTTCAGATAAAGAAAGGAATGAATAGAAGCGGTCGACCTTTAAATCATCTTTTATTTGTTCTGCATTTAGTGCACAAACAGCACCTTCTCTCAGAAGATGATTGCTTCCCTGGCAGTTTGGATTATCAATTCTTCCTGGAACTGCAAAAACATCTCTTCCCTGTTCTAATGCCTGATGGGCTGTAATTAATGAGCCGCTTCTTTTTGGCGCTTCAACTACAAGCGTTCCTAAGGAAAGACCACTTATAATGCGATTTCTTGCCGGGAAGTTTGTACCTTCTGGTTTGGTGCCCAGAGAATATTCACTAATTACTGCTCCATGTCTGGTAATATTGAATGCCAATTTTTCATTTTCAGGTGGATAAATCCTGTCAACTCCTGAACCTAGCACTGCTATAGTTCTTCCTCCAGATTCTAAAGCAGCTCCATGAGCAATAGTATCCACTCCTCTGGCAAGACCGCTAACCACAGTCAGTCCAAGTGCAGACAAATTGCGGGAAAAAGAGTCACAAGTTTTAATTGCGTAACGGCTTGCCCTGCGTGTTCCTACAACAGCTGCCGCAAATAGATCGCTAACATCTAATGAACCGCGGTAATATAAAACAAAAGGAGGATCATGAATATAGCGTAAAAGTACTGGATAATCGTTTTCTATAATGGTAATAATATTTATATTCTTATTTTCAGCTTTTTCTATTTCCTTAAAAGGGTCAATCTTTTTACGACCCTTAACTATATTATCTTCTCTTTTAGGACCTATCCCTTTTACCCTTTTAAGTTCTTTTTTATCAGCTTCCCAAATTTTTTGAGGAGACCCGAAGTATTCAAGTAAGCTTTTTAAAGATATAGAACCTAAATCTTTAATTAAATTTAAGCCAATCAGACATGCTTTTTCATCATATAAGCGACGGTGGTCAATACTTTCAAAAATTTTTAAAAAATTTAAATTAAACACCTCCAGCT
>PWEO01000145.1 GCA_003553525.1 Clostridiaceae bacterium | reverse complement strand
CTGAATTATGTCCAAATATGCTTGCCTGATTCAGTGCTATATAAATATGAAAAAACGATTCATCAGATGCTCTACACATTTGTATTGCTCCCTCACAAAAGAACCGTCCCATTGTGAGCCAGGATTTCTTGCCGTATGACCCAGGATGATGCCTTTTTTCTTTTGGATTTTCTTCGGAAGTCGGGATAAATAATTAATATCATAGTTGATAAAATGGGGTCTGCTAACGTAGTTTAACAGTAAATGATTCAATAAGAGCTTTACATTTTTTTGCCACTAGATGCTTCAAGACTCCTAATCACACTGTTAATCCGCTTTGCCACTTTTTTATATTCGATCTCTTTCCACGCTTCGAGCACCGGGATATACTGACTGTTTTCGGAGGCTTCGATCTTCTCCAGCAGCAGCATAACTAACTCTCGATTCCGGTCTTTAAGTTTCAACACAAAGTCGTACTTCTTCGTAAAGCACACCTCGTTTATTTTTTCCAATAACTCATCGGAATAGATGTCCTTTTCAATCTCCCAGCCTTTCGGCGTATACTCAATAACCGGCAGTCGGTAGTCGTAGACAATTCTCAGGAAATGATTTTCGATACACCAGTCCACTTTGGCGAGGATGTCCTCGGTTTTCACCTCTTTAAAATATCCGTATACGGGACTTTGATCCAGCTGAAGCTCCAGTACTTTTTTTGCCTTTGATCCTTTTAAGACTTTCACCAGTAGATTTCTGCCTCCGGACATGATCATTTCATCGGCTCCTCTTATGATAGCCCGGATATCTTCTACGGGAAGACTTTTTATCCCTTTGGAATCAAGACGATAGGATACGCGGTTTACTTTCTTTCCCATTTAAGATCTCTCCTTTTGTAAAAATCGAACCTCACGGGGGGACAAAAGAATTAATTCATTATATGCTTTACACGTTTGTATTTCTACCTCACAAAAGAACCGTCCAATTGTGAGGTCGTCCCCTTGTGAGATTGGTACCTCTTTCCCATGCTTCAACGGTTTTAGGTGTCACTCCAATCACTTCTGCAATCCTCGGTTTTTCAATCTTTCAAACATCCCACAGGAACAACCATAACTCCATCCTCTCGTTTATATCCTAATTTCGTTCCCGTAAGAATCATCAAAAAGGATGGTTTATTCATTTTATCAATGTTAATGATCTCTGAAAATGACTTTAAATTTTTCGATGCTTTATCAAATTCATCAGATCCCATTTTTATCTCTACAGCTCCCCAGCGTCCATCTCGCAGTACTATAACAGCATCACATTCCAAACCATTTTTATCTCGGTAGTGATAAACTTTTCCTCCCAATGCTTCAGTATAAATTCTCAAATCCCTAATGCAGAGTGATTCAAACAAAAAACCAAAAGTATTAAAGTCCCCTAATAATCTCTCATGATTAATACCCAGTGATGCAGTGGCAATGGAAGGATCAACAAAATGTCTTCTGGGCGAGGTCCTTAGTGGAGTAGTAGATCGAATAGACGGATTCCAAGCCTCCAAATCTTCCACAACAAATAATCTTTGCAGTACATTCAGATATGATTGAATCGTTGGTCTTGAAATTGATTCATTCTCTCCGCCTTCCATATCTTTTATTAATACTGAGTAATTTGCTTCGGTGGAAATGTTCCGTGACAACGATCGAAGTAATGCAAACATCTTATTTGGATTTTTCTCTACACCGTCAACTCTGGAAACATCAAACTGGACAATGGAATCTACATAGTCTTGTGCTCTTTTAAATGATAACTCATATTTTGAAACAACGGATGCGGGCCATCCTCCTCTAACAATTGCCTTTGCAATTTCTTCTATTTCAAAAGTGCTTATCGTATTAATATTGTTGTCTCGTTCAAACAATGCTTTTAGACTCACCTCACCTGTAGATTCCTTCGATTCAAAAAGGCTCATTGGGCGCATCTTAATTCTTGAAATCCTTCCCGTTCCGGTATGTGAAATTTGATCATCTAAGATTGGTGTAGCCGAACCGGTTAAAATAAACTGGCCCTCCTCACCTCTCAGATCCACCTCATGTCTTACTGAATCCCAAAGAACCGGGGCTACTTGCCACTCATCGATTAATCTTGGGGTTTCTCCTTTCAATAATAATGATGGTTTAACACTTGCAGCCTTAATATTACTTTCTCTTGCATCCGGATCCTGCATATAAAGAATGCTTTTTGATTTCTCCATAGCAGTCCTTGTCTTTCCACACCACTTAGCCCCCTCGATCAATACAGCACCGGCAGACTCCAATGCATTATTCAATAATTTATCTGCAATTCGCGGATAATACTTTTTCATTTAATCACATCCTTCCTAAGAAAAAGTCTATACTATTTTACAGATTGGCGCAACTTTATTTTATAGTTTGGATTGATTCCGTTTTACAGTTTGGATTGATTTCGTTTTACAGTTTGGTGCAAGTTAATTACCTCACGCCGGCTTGTAGGGGGGACTCTAAATTATCACTCCTTTTTTATTTACTGCTTACATTTTTTACCACTAGATGCTTCAAGACTCCTAATCACACTGTTAATCCGCTTTGCCACTTTTATATATTCGATCTCTTTCCACGCTTCGAGCACCGGGATATACTGACTGTTTCGTGAGGCTTCGATCTTCTCCAGCAGCAACATAGTAAAGGCATAGTAAAGGGGACGGTTCTGTTGTGAGTTTTTCACATAATGACTGTAACCATCCCTCTATTCTATAAACATAAAAAATCAAACAATTAGATGCTCTACACCTTTGTATTGCTATATCACAAAAGAAGAACGAAATCGCTTCGCGATGGCTTTTAAAGAAAAAGACAAAAAAGTGAAAAAGCATACCCAAATGTGATATTGTTAAGCTGCGAAACAATAACAAGTCACAAGGAGGCATACTTTT
>PWEO01000198.1 GCA_003553525.1 Clostridiaceae bacterium | reverse complement strand
TCAATGTTTTTATAACAAAGGGAGTCTCTCTCGGTATATGAGAGTCTGCCCGGTGTTTCCATGATTCAGATTATGGTTTTCTTTTTCGTATTACTCTTTCTAATTCGGACTACTCTCCGTCTAAGAAAATCCGGGTAAGCTGTTGGCTTTGTCCTTCTTCCAAGCCGTTAATCACTACGGCTTTTCTTTGAGCATCCAGACTTTCCATCAGCTCCATTAATACATCTCCATGGGTGAAGTTTAGGGTAATGCCTTGAATATTTTCACTTTTTATGACTTCATTTTGTCTTTGAAGCATGAGATTTACCTGGTTCACCAAGGAGGGATTGTCAAGATTCTCATAGCTATCTATCAAGTCCTTCACCCGTTGGCCCCAGCGTAAATGCACCTCTTTTACCGCTTCAATGTCGGCGGTTACAAAATTCTGGTTTCGAAGGGCCACCTGGGGGGATTCACTTTTAAGTCGTTGTACGGTTTGATAGTTTTGCACTTCCCGGTATAGGCGATGACTAAAATTGTGATCATCGATCTCTGCTAATACGCCTCCGGCTTTGTCGATATTCAAATGATAAAAGATACCGCCAAGTTCCTCCGCATCATATAGCCCTTCAGGACCTAAACGGGTCCAAAGATTACGGCTGTTGGACTGATTATAGGTTCTCGCCAAGGCTTTTAAACGTTCTTCTTCCCGTTCCTGCTCCCGATTGTATCGATCAATGGACTCCCGCCGTTCTTCCGAAATCTCCCGATGAATACCGGGACTCAGTTCCAAGTACTGAAAAATCGCCGCTGCATCGCCAATGTCAAGATTGTTGACCATATATCCCTGTTCCTCGGCGCTTAATTCTCTGTTTCGTAGTTTTTCATCCACCTCAAGAAGCAGTTCGTACTTTGATAAGGAAGAATAGTTTCCTACCAGCGCATTGAGTCTCCGCTCCTTTTCTTCCTGGGCTTCCAAAAGCAGTTCCATCAGCATGTCTTCACTTTGATCCCGGCGGTTGATGATTTCCTCCACGGCGGTTACCTTTCCTAAATCCCGGCGCCCTAGTTTTTCACGAAGGGCAAGGTAAAGGTCCCGATCTTCTCCCCGAAGCATAATCAGTTTATCTGCTAATTGTTCATTTTCAAACTCTATGTAATAATCCGCCAGTTCCTCTTTGATTTTTTCCCGTTCCCGCTCTTCTCCCTCCCGGTCAAAAAAAGCGCCTGCTCTTCCGGGAAGATTATTCAGTACCCGATTTGTCGATTCGTATACCTGATCGTTTAGGCTATAGGCGATGATCCCGGTGAAAATCGGTAAGGCCAAAAAAACGCCCAGGACGATGGCAATATCTCGTATTTTCTCTTTTTTTTCGGTCAAAGGTCTCACCTCTACTTCCGGGATGATTGATGGGTTACAATCTGGTCAATCAATTCACTTTCTTTTCGCTGTTCCACAATGCGGTGACTTTCATAATCTTTTTCTTTGATTTTTTCAAAGATTTTTGTATCTTTTTTTGCTTTCATCAATTTATTTCGGGCTTCCGTCACTTCCTTTTCTCTTTCCTCAATTTCCTCTTTAGCCCGTTGGATCATTCTTTCAAAGTATTCGAAGCTGTGCTCCGCTTGCTGAAAAAACTGTATTTTACGAACGTCCCGGGCTTGATCATTCCAATCCTCTTCCGCCTGGTATTTCCGTTCAATCCACTGATGGAGTTTGCTTTCTGCCGCTTCCAATCGCTGAACTGCTTTGCCTAATTGATTTTTTCGTTCGTTTTCCAATTTTTCTTTAATATCCAATATATTTTCAAATCGATAGGAAAAGGATTTTTCCATGGACATCACTCCTTATGATTTCTAGCTTTACTGTTTATTTACTGTAACAGGGTTTTTAAATGATCCACAACCTCTTGAAAATTAAGGCGGTCATGGACGTCCTGGGTTAAAAAGCTGTTGACTTTGGATATTTTAGAGATTGCGTAATCAATTTTAGGATTGGTTCCCTTGGCGTAGGCCCCGATATTAATCAAATCCTCATTTTCATCGTAATTTGCCAGAATCTCTTTTACGTCGTTGGCGGCTTTTATATGTTCCTTGTCGGCTACATTCGGCATTACACGACTGATACTGGATAAAACATCCACAGCGGGATAATGTCCTTTGTTCGCCAGTTTACGGGAAAGAACCACATGGCCGTCTAGAATTCCTCTGACGGCATCGGCTATGGGCTCATTCATATCATCTCCATCGACCAATACCGTGTACAGTCCTGTAATTGCCCCTTTATCCGATGTTCCGGAGCGCTCCAGTAGTTTGGGTAGGGTGGCAAATACAGAAGGGGTATACCCTTTGGTTACGGGGGGTTCACCGATGGCCAGCCCCACTTCCCTTTGGGCCATGGAAAAACGGGTGATGGAATCCATTAGAAGCATCACGTTTTTCCCGCGATTACGAAAATACTCCGCAATAGAGGTGGCAAGCAAGGCGCCCTTCATCCTGATTAAAGCCGGCTGATCCGAGGTGGCCACAATTACCACGGAGCGCTTTAGTCCCTCTTCTTTTAAGTCATTTTCAATAAACTCTTTTACTTCCCGTCCCCGCTCGCCGATGAGTCCAATGACGTTTACATCGGCTTGGGTGTTCCTGGCAATCATTCCAAGAAGCGTACTCTTACCCACACCGCTTCCTGCAAAGATTCCGATCCGCTGTCCGTTCCCTACGGTAAGAAGGGCATCAATAGACCGGACTCCAAGGGCTAAGGGTTCCGTAATTCTTGTTCGGGTTAAGGGATTCGGCGGGGCCGCTGTAACGGAATAGGTTTTTTCCGTGGATATGGGTCCTTTTCCGTCGATGGGCTGGCCCAGGCCGTCCAAAACCCGGCCTAAAAGTTCATTGCTTACCCCGACATTTAAAGGGGCGCCCAGTGCTTCCACCTTGCTTCCCGGTCCGATACCTTCCATCTCCCCCAAGGGCATCAGCAGAACTTTTTGTCCCTTAAAGCCTACGGCTTCTGCTTTTACCGCACCGGTTCCCCTGAGTGGATAAATATTGCAGACTTCGCCGATTTTCACCGCCGGACCATTGGATTCTATGGTCAGACCGATTACCTGGGAGACCTTACCTAACTGTCGGGCAAGCTCCACTTCTTCCAACCGTTTATAATATTTATCCAGGGAGATTTTCATAGCTAGACACCCTCACTTTGCAGTAAATCTTTAAAAGCCTTATGTATTTGTTCTATCTGTGTCTTCAGTCCCGCGTTGATAATTCCCGAGTTGGTTTCGATGATGATTTCGTTTTTCTGAAAGGAGTGGTCCACCTTAATTTTTATATCATCAATACCTTCCGTCATCATGTAAATCTTGTTCTTGTTTACATCAATCAAATCATAATCTCCTTCGGAAACTCGGATGATTAAGGTTTCCGTATAAGTGGATTTTTTCAAACCGTTTTCAATCAAATTCAACAACAGTTCGTGATCTTTTTCCAACTCTTTGGCAATGACTTTTTCAATAGCATTGATGCTCAGATCAATGATGGATTCCTCCAGCTCCTTTGCCAGGTTGTTCCGGTCCACATAGGCCTGTTTCTTTAAGTCCTTGGCCTCTTGAATATAGGTCTTCTCTTCTTCATAACCTTTAAGTTCACCGACTTGGAAGCCTTCCTGGTATCCTTTTTCAAAACCCTGATTTTCCGCCTGTTTTAGGATTTCTTCCCTTTCCTTGTCGGCTTTTGCCAGGATCTCTTCCGCTGTTTGTTCCGCCTGTTCCATAACTCTTTGGGCTTTCTCCTCCGCTTCCTGGAGTTTTTCTTCAATATTTGCCAGGGAAGATCGTTTTTCCTGAAGACTGCTTTTCTCTTCCCTGTCTGTATTATCGGCTTTTTTAGAGGAATCCTTAAAATCTTTTTCTGTAAAAGTCAGTTCTTTTTTTTCTCCCAGATCCACATATGTCGACTTATAGACTTTATACAATGATCTCATCTCCTCCACCACGGGCAATAATGATCTCCCCGGCTTCCTCCAGTTTTCGGATAACATTCACGATTTTTTGCTGGGCTTCTTCTACATCTCTCAGTCTTACAGGTCCCATGAACTCCATATCCTCTTTGATCATTTCCGCCATACGCTTCGACATGTTTCCGTAAATTACTTCCGCCACCTCATCGGTAGCACCTTTTAAAGCTACGGCCAGATCGTTATTGTCGATCTCTCGGATGAATCGTTGTATGGAAGCACTGTCTAAGTTAATAATGTCTTCAAATACAAACATACGCTTCCTGATTTCTTCAGCCAGTTCCGCATCTTCAATTTCCAGGGTATCCATAATATTTTTCTCCGTACCCCGATCCACGGAGTTTAAGATATCCACAATGGACTCAATGCCTCCGGCAGTGGTATAGTCCTGACTTACCAGGGAAGACAGTTTTCCCTCCAAAACCCCTTCCACTTCCCGAATGATCTCCGGGGAGGTTCGGTCCATGGTGGCGATTCGCTGGGCCACTTCCGATTGTTTTACCTGGGGCAGGGCGGACAGTATTTGTCCCGACTTCTCCGAGGATAAATAGGATAATATCAGGGCAATGGTTTGAGGATGTTCGTTTTGAATAAAATTAAGGAGCTGACTGGGCTCCGCCTTCCGGGCAAAATCAAAGGGTTTTACCTGAAGGGAGGCAGTAAGTTTTCCGATAATGTCCATGGCCTTTTGTGATCCCAGGGCTTTTTCCAGTACATCCTTGGCATAATTGATGCCCCCTTCGGAGATGTATTCCTGGGCTACACAGATTTGATAAAACTCATCCAATATTTCCTCTTTTTTTACCGGATCCACCTTGTTCATATTGGCAATATTCAGAGTAAGTTCTTCGATCTCTTCATCGGTGAGATGCTTGAAAATTTCTGCTGAGTATTCCGGTCCCAGGCTGATTAAAAGCACTGCGGCCTTTTCTTTTCCACTGACGGTTCCTTTTCCTCTACTTGCCATAGTTCCACCTCTAATCTTCGCTGATCCAATTCCGTAGGAGTTGTGCCACGGCATCAGGTTTTTTGTCTACCAGTTTTTCAATTTGCTGCTTTACTTCCGATCCCTGCATATTGAAATCAATATCATTCATGGTGCTTTCCTTCTGGAAAACCTGTTCATGCTTTGCAAGGTCGTCTTCAACTTCCTGTTGGTCTTTTCTTCGCTTTCGCATTAAGGCTACTCCGATAATAATTCCCAGTACTAAAAAACCTATCAAGCCGATGAGCACCGCAGGATTTTGCCACCAGGACCTTTCTTCCGAAGGCGGTGTAGTCAATCCTTCAACTCCAATAAAATCCCGAACCGCTACTTCTACAACTTCTGTTTGTAATCCTGCCGCTGCGGATATCAGACTTTCCAACTCCAATCGTTCTTCGTCGGATAAATCTCCGTCAGCCAGGGCTCCGGAGTTGACGTAAACCGCCACACTAATATCTTCCACCTGCCCCTGGGCTCCCACAATCCGTTCATTGATTTCATTGATTTCATAGTTGATCGTTCGGCTGGCTTCCTCGTAACGGGAAGTGCCTTCTTCCCCTTCAACATATTGAGGGGCCTCGATGTTTTCATCGGTCCCGGGAACGCCTCCGATCATCTCATCATAGGAACTCTTTTCAAACTCCTGCAGACTTCGGGGGATCCCTTCGGTTTCCCCTTCAATGGGAGGTTCGAAACGAACCTCTTCCCGTATTCTGCTGTCAAAATTCAATTGCACACTGGTAATAATCGATAAATTCTCCGGTCCGTATACCGTACCTAAAAATTCCCGAATACTGTTTTCAAGGTCCTCTTGTACAATCAGTTGAAGTTCCCGTTGATCTCCAACATTAAATTGACCCTCTCCGTGGTTAGTAGTGTTCAGAACCCTTCCGTCGGGTCCGTGAATCGATACATTGTCGGGCTCTAAGCCTTCTACCGCATTGGATACAAGAACCGCAATCCCGTCAACACTTTGTTGCTCTAAACTTCGATCTAAGCTATGTAGTGATACCGTTGCTTTCGCATTTTCTTCTCTGTCAGAAAACACGTATCCGGTACGTTCCGGTAAGCTTATGTTTACGTCCGCTCCCCGGATCCCGTCCAGTCGGGAAATGGTTTGCGCCAAATGATTTTGCAGACTGATCTGATATTGTTTTTTCCGATCCTCACTGGTCATCATAAAGGAACTTCCGAAAAGTTCGTCGTAAGCACTGGTGGTTTTCGGTAGCCCCTGAGTGGCGATGATCACCTCCGCATCATGAAGATCGTCCTTATCCACTAATATCTCGCTGCTGGTCCTGCCGTACTTGGCGTCGATATTATTGGCTCTTAAGGTTTCCATGATTTCTCCGGATTGTCGCGCTTCTAAATTGCTGTACAGGGGTACGTAATCGGTTCTTAAAAAAAAGAGTATTAGACCGGTCAAAACCAACAGTGTGATCGCCGTGCCCACTCCTAATTGAACTCTTTGTTTCTTATCCAGCTTTTGAAAATACTCATTCATCTGATCTCGCATTTTTTGAAAGGACTCGAACATTGCCACACCTCTTTTCTGTCATAACACCTTATATTTGCATTCGCATGATTTCATTGTAAGCGTCTAGTACTTTGTTGCGTATTTCCGTAATAAACTGTAGGGATATTTCTGCTTTTTGCGCAGCAATAACCGCCTCATGGGTATTATCAAGTTCCCCTGCGGCCAGTTTCATGGATAAATTTTCCGCCTCCAGGTCCAATCGATTGGTCTCATCGATGGCTTGATTCATATACTCCATAAAGGAGGGGGCCTTGCCGGTTAAGTTTTGATTATGTAAACGTCCCTGTACATTGCTTGTGCCGGGGTTGATTTGTTGTAACCCTTGTACTTCCATCATCTAGCCTCCTACTGATTATCTTCCGATTTCCAATGCCCGCTGGGACATATTTTTTGCCGCATCAATGGATGTAACATTGGCTTCATAAGCTCTTGTTGCGGAAATCATATTGGCCATTTCCGTAACGATGTCCACATTAGGCTTTAACACATATCCCTGTTCGTTGGCATCGGGGTGCCCGGGCTCATAAACATTTTTCAATGGGGATTGATCCTCTTTGATTCCCGTAACTTCCACTCCGGAGAATTTTCCCATTTGATTGGATAAATGCTGTTGAAAACTTTGGGCTTCACTTTTGGTCTCAAAGGTTACCACCTGTCTTCGATAAGGGGTGCCGTTCACAGTCCTTGTGGTGTTGGCATTGGCGATATTTTTAGAAATAACATCCATTCTAAGCCGTTCGGCGGTAAGTCCCGACGCACTGACATTAATCGAATTAAACATCTTTATCGACCTCCTGTAATAGAACTTCTCAGTCTATTTAATTTGCTGCTGAGTTGACGGGATACGGCCTCGTAATATATATTATTTTTTGTTACTTCCGCCATTTCCATATCAATATCCACGTTGTTTCCGTCACGTCTGGTACTATATCCTTCTGAACCGGTGATCTCGTGGGTAATATTCGATAAATCCTTTGCGCCGATGTCCAGATGTCTGTGATGAGTTTTTGCACCTTGTACTGCGGTTTCCTGAAGACTTTCTTTAAGAATTTCCTGAAATTTCACATCGGAGCGTTTATAACCCGGAGTGTTTACATTTGCGATATTATTAGCCAGTGCTTCATTTCGCTTCCAAGAGGCATTTAAAGCTTTCGTATAAACATTTATATTTTTATACACCGAAATTGCTCCTTTCCTTCGTATTATATAGATTTATCCTTAAATATGCGTTTTTACTTTCACTGTTCTATTCTATCACAACGACCAGTAATAATAGCTAGTCTTTTAGCCCCATTTTTAGTAAAGAATCTCTAGTATTATTGTATAACATTTTTCTCTGCTTTTCCAGAGTTAGAAGGGGGTTTTTCGATTTTTTTCGACATTTTGCGCTTTAAGTGCCTTTGCATCAAACAACCTGTTCTCCCCCAACCTTTCCCCAACGCTCGAAAAAGAAGCACAAAACGCTATAGAAATAACGTTTTGTGCTTCTTTTTTATGAGTTCATCAAACCCTATATTTGTCTTATTTGTTTCGGATACTGCGAAGTTCCTCTAACAAATAGTCGTTTAAAATTTTAATGTGGGTCCCTTTCATTCCCAGAGAACGGGATTCGATAACTCCGGCACTCTCGAACTTTCGAAGGGCATTTACGATTACGGAACGGGTAATTCCTACGCGGTCCGCAATTTTACTTGCTACCAACAGTCCTTCTTTTCCGTCCAGTTCATTAAAGATGTGCTCTACGGCTTCCAGTTCCGAATAGGAAAGGGTACCTACAGCCATTTGTACGACCGCTTTCTTTCGAGCTTCGTCTTCGATTTCTTCGGTTTTCGCCCGAAGAATTTCAAGCCCCACCACGGTGGCACTATACTCCGCCATTACTAGATCCTCATCTTCAAATTCGTCTTCCATTTTTGCAAGAACCAAGGTTCCGATTCGCTGCCCGCTGCCGTTGATCGGTACAATGGTTACTAATTTGTTATAACTTTGCACATCGTATTTAAAGATTTCCAATAATTCATCCTTGGTAATATTATGCTTGGTTTCCTGAATTTTAAGAAGCTGAGCATTGTACTCCTCGGGAAATCTTTTCTGCCCGGTTTTTTCGTCGGTAATAATAGGACAGTCAGAAGAGTCCGTTAAACTAACCCCTAAAACCTTTCCCTTTGAACTTGCCACGTAGACATTGGCATCCAGTACCTCACTTAAAATTCTGCTTAATTCATTAAACGATACTGCATGTTCTCCCGATTGTTGTAAAATCTTATTGACTCTTCGGGTTTTTGCTAATAATGAGCTTGCCATACTTTTTTCCTCCTCTATAATATATTTGGGGATATCTTTATGTTATTTCCTTCTTTTGGTTTTTCTTAATAAAAACGAAAAATTCAAAATCATCAGTCATTACCTCTATCCCTATGAGTGCCTTATACAAATATGCACTATGATTGCATATTACCACAATTCATAATATTTTACAACGTTCCTTTGAAAATATTTTGAATTGTTTATTCCGACACTACAATTTTATGTTTGCATTCTTTATTGGTGCATTCAATACGTTCTTCCTTTTTCGTCTTCTTTTGCACCATTATTTCTCCGCATTTCGGACAGGGATCCTTTGCCGGAGGATTCCAGGAGATAAAGTCGCACTCGGGATAGCGGTCACAACCGTAAAAGAGTCTCCCTTTCTTCGACTTTCTTTTAATTACGTCTCCCTCTTTACACTTCGGACAGGTTACCCCTATTTTATCCACAATGGGTTTCGTATTTTTACAATCGGGATATTTTTCACAGGCCATAAATTTACCGTAACGGCCGTATTTTATCAGCATTTCTCCGCCGCATTTTTCACAGATCTCGCCACTTTTTTCCACCACTTCAATCTCTTCCATGTGCTCTTCCGCATCTTTCATCATTTTCTCGAAAGAGGCATAAAAATCACGAATGATGGATTTCCACTGAACATCCCCTTCTTCCACTTTATCCAGCTTGCTTTCCATTTCCGCGGTAAAGTTGACATCAATGATGTCGGAGAAAAATTCGTCCAGGGTTTCGGTCACCAGAACTCCCAGTTCCGTGGGAACTAAATACCTTCCGTCCTTTTCCACATATCCTCTGGCAAGGATCGTAGAAATCGTGGGAGAATAAGTACTGGGTCTTCCGATGCCTAATTCTTCCATGGTTTTTACCAAGGTGGCTTCCGTAAATCTTGCCGGCGGTTGAGTAAAGTGTTGCTTCGGATCCAATTTAAGTAATTGCACCTTTTCCCCTTCTTCCAATAAAGGAAGGAAAGTATCCTCGGAAGTACCGGAAAAGGAATAGACTTTCATAAATCCGTCAAAATTAAGTATCGATCCGCTGCCTTTAAAAATATACCCCTTGGCTTCCAGTTCCACAGCGATGGTATCAAACACAGCCTTAGCCATTAAGCTTGCCACTGCCCTTTCCCAAATCATTTTATACAATCGGTATTGGTCTCTCTTTAAGGAGGGCTTTACCATAGCCGGGGTTAATGTAACAACGGTGGGCCGAATGGCTTCATGGGCATCCTGGGCCCCTTTTTTTAAGGGTTTATCCTTTGTTTTGCCTTTCTCCAAATACTTGTCTCCATATTCCTGCTTAACAAACTCCCCCATACTTTGCCGCGCCTCTGCGGAAATACGAGTGGAGTCCGTACGGATATAAGTAACAAGTCCCACGGTTCCGTGGCCTTTGACATCAATCCCTTCATATAGCTGTTGTGCTAATGACATGGTTTTTTTCGTAGAAAAATTCATTTTATTTGAAGCTTCCTGCTGAAGAGAACTGGTGGTAAAGGGTTTTTGGGGACTTCTTTTCTTTTGCCCCTTCTTTACACTTTTGACTAAAAAGCTTTCCTTTTCCACAGCCTTTAGTACTTCTTGTACCTCTTCTTCATTTTTCAGCTCTTTATTGCCCTTGGGATCTTTAAAGTATTTTGCGGGAAAACTCTTTTTCTCTTCATTTTGAAATTCCCCTTCTATAGACCAGTACTCCTCGGGCTTAAAGGCTTTGATTTCCTCTTCCCGCTCTTTAATCATTTTTGACGCAACAGACTGCACCCGTCCTGCACTAAGGCCCTTACGAATCTTTTGCCATAGAAGGGGACTGATTTTATATCCTACCAATCGGTCCAGAACTCTTCTTGCCTGTTGAGCATTGACCAAATCTTCATCGATTTCCCTGGGCTCTTTGATCGCTTTTTGTACAGCCGCCTTTGTAATTTCATTGAACTCAATTCGTTTAATATTACTCTGCTCTTTTGAAAGGGCCCTTGCTAAATGCCAGGAGATTGCCTCTCCTTCTCTATCAGGGTCAGTGGCAAGAAAGATTTTTGACGCTTTCTTTGCCTGTTTTCTCAGTTCCTTTAACACAGGACCTTTTCCCCGAATCGTAATATATTCCGGCTCAAAGTCTTCTTCTATGTTTACACCGAGTTTGCTTTTCGGCAGATCTATTACATGACCTACCGATGCTTCGATGGTGTAGTTTCTTCCTAAAAATTTCTTAATCGTTTTTGCCTTGGCGGGTGACTCCACTATCACTAGGGATTTTGCCAATTCAAACACCTCCACTGTCTGTCTCAATTTTAACATTATATCAATTTATCGATTCACTGTAAATGATTTTCCCGCCATCCGGGTAATATAACCCTTTAATTCCAAGGAAGTTACGAGAATATTTAGGGACCGAATGTCGATTCCGGTCTGGTAATAAAGGGTATCCAGATCCATAGGCCTTCTTGCTAAGGCGCGGTAAACCAGGGCTTCGGAATCACTTAGGTCCTTAAGAATATTATCTTCCAGGGCTTTACTGGGAAGATCCATAGCCCCGGGCAGCTCTGCGAGGATATCTTCCACCTCAATTATTATTTTTGCCCCGTCCCGAATCAATCGGTTGGTTCCCCGGCTCTTTTCACAGTTAATATTTCCCGGCAGGGCGAATATATCCTTTCCCTGTTCCAGCCCATACTCCACCGTAATAAGAGAGCCGCTTTTTTCTCCCGCTTCAATAACTAAAACGCCGTCGGATAGTCCGCTGATGATGCGGTTTCGTTGAGGGAAATGGTGTTTAAGGGGCTCTTCTCCCAGATAAAACTCACTGAGAATACAGCCCTGTTCCCGGATTTTTTCCATCAGCTGGTAGTTAGTCGGGGGATAGGGTACATCCAAACCGGAACCAAGGACTCCTACGGTGTATCCATGATTCTCCACGGCGCCCTTATGACTTTCCGTATCAATCCCTAATGCGAGACCGCTGATAACTCCGATACCTCGATCCGCAAGCTCTTTTGCAAATTTTTTCGCCGCCCATTTGCCGTAGGGAGTGGCATTCCGGGCGCCGACCATACCGATGGTCGGGCGATTTCCCGGAAGATCCCCCTGATAAAACAGCACGTAAGGGGGATCATAGATTTTTTTAAGTTTTTCCGGATACTCCCGATCTGCAATGGTAACGGTGGATACTTCCAGGGCCGAAAGTTTATCCTTCGTCTTTTGCCAGTACTCTTTTGTTCGAAGGTTCACAATTTTTACAGCGGACTTGCTTCGTTTTCCCAGGGCATCGTAAATCTTCCTTCCCTCGGCTCCCCAAACCCCTTCGATATCACCGAAATATTTTTCAAGCTTGTTTATAGCCCCGTAACTTACCCCTTGAATACTGCTGAGCCAAATATATACCTCCCGTTTTTCCAAGCGATTATCCTCCCATCGATTTTTTCACCCTATACCCAATCAGATGTTCTCCTAAACGGAAACAAAGAAAAAGACCCTTTTTCAGGGTCCACTTTCGAAGATTTACTCAAAATAACTTTCAATCGGTCGGGTTTCATGATTAGGATAATCCACGACATTTCCTTCCCAGGTACGAATCTTAACAAAGTCTTTCCCTCTAGAGAGCATATACTGGGGAAGAATCGGAGTTTTTCCCTGTCCCTTCGGGGCATTGACAATATAGGTCGGAATGGCCATGCCCGAGGTATAGCCTCGAAGATACTCCATAATTTCAATGCCGTCATCAATGGAAGTATTAAAATGGGTGGTCCCGATGACATGCTTCGCATGGAAAATATAGTAGGGTCTTACCTTGCTCTTTAGCAGTTCATGATTCATTAAACGCATTACAAATTTATCGTTGTTGATACCATTTAACAGCACCGCCTGATTTCCCATAGGCACTCCGGCTTTTGCCAGTTTATGGCATGCTTCAATGGTCTCCGGTGTAATTTCCTGAGGGTGATTAAAGTGGGTGTTGATAAATACGGGGGAGTACTTCTCCACCATGGCTAAGAACTCCTCGTCCACCCTTTGAGGCATAGTCACCAGGGTGCGGCTGCCTAAACGCACGTAATCTACGGTCTCAATGCTGGTGACTTCTTTTAACAGCCAGTCAAGCATACTGTTGGATAAAGTCAGGGGATCTCCTCCGGTGATCAACACATCACGGATTTCAGGATTATCCCGGATATAGTCAATGGATTCCTGAAGTACTTCTCTTGGTTGGTGTTGGTCAACTCCGCCGATATTTCGTCTTCTTTGGCAGTGCCGGCAATACATGGCGCATTCGTTGGTCACGTTGATAATCAATCGGTCAGGGTATCTTCGGGTAATGGATCCTGCAGGGTTTGTAAATTCTTCACCCATAGGGTCAGAATCCCCTTCCAGGTCTTCAATCTCTATTCCCGTAGGAATGGACATCAGCTTAATCGGACAATACTTGTTGTCATCATCGATTAGACTGGCGTAGTATGGAGATATGGACCACCGAAACTGTTTCCCCACATTTCGGATATCCTCAACTTCCTGATCGCTTAAATAAATAATCTCCTTTAGTACATCCACATCGGAGATTCGATTCTTCAACTGCCACTTCCAACTGTTCCAGTCCTCTTCCGTGGCGTCAAACATTTTCAACAATTTATTTTTTTTCGCTTTGGCACTGATTAGTTGTTTTTCTGATGTCCCTTTAGTAATCTGATCCTTTACTTTTAAATAGTCTTCAATTCTTGAATGAAGTTCCTCTGCTCTTTTTAAAGATATTTCTCTACTTTTTGAGTTATTGTTGCAATCCAATTGAACTCCTCCTTTATTAGTCTCACTAAATATTCATCTATACGTAAATCCTCTACAGAATTTTTTTTCCGACTTTTCTATTTTTCAAAAAATCTCTGAAATAGTTTGAATTTTGCATGAGGGCAAAATTTCTTGCAAATAACTAAGTGGGGTTTAACCTCTGCAGAAAATTACGAAAAGCATGGTAAGGGCAGAAAGCTCTTATAAAAATATATGTTAGCATACCCTTGAAATTATGTCAAACAAGGGACTTAAATGAAAGTTTTCCTGAGAACTTTCTTTATTTACCCCTAATCCTTTTAATGAAACACCGTATATTTATCCTCTGTGTGCTTTTTTTTCTCTTAATAAAAAGGGTATTTATCCCCCGGCGGCGAATATAGAATTTAATAAATTATTATTATCTAAGGAGGGATTTTTCTTGCAAAAAATTCAAAGTTGTTGCGTGGAAGGATTGGAAGTCTACCCTATTAAAGTGGAGGTGGACGTGGATACCGGCCTTCCCGCGGTAATGATCGTCGGTCTTCCCAATGCCGCAGTAAAAGAATCCAAGGATCGGGTTCGTTCCGCACTGAAAAATAACGGCTATGACTTCCCCTTGAAAAGAATTACCATCAATCTGTCTCCCGCCTATACAAGAAAAGACGGTACCCATTTTGACTTACCCATCGCCCTTGGGCTCCTTGGGGTTTCCGGACAAATTCCTCCCTTGGATTCCGAAAAAACCCTTTGTCTAGGAGAACTTTCCCTGGACGGAAAAATCAATGGGGTTCGAGGGGTACTTCCCATGCTTTTGGAGATGCAAAAACTCGGTTACCGTCGAGCCCTGATCCCCAGGGAGAATTTGGAAGAAGCCCGCTATGTAAGAGATATGGATGTTCTGGGTTTTAACGATTTAAGAAGCCTTCTTTCCTTTTTGGACAGTGGTGAACTGCCGGAAGAAATCCCTCTGCCTCCCCCCTCTGAAAAAGATGTAAACATACCCTCCGCCTCTTCAAGATATACTTTGGATTTTAGGGATCTTAAGGGACAGGAAACCCTTAAACGGGCAGTGGAAATTGCCGCCGCCGGTTCCCATAATATCCTGTTTATCGGCCCTCCGGGATCAGGAAAATCCATGGCGGCGAAAAGAATCCCGTCAATTTTACCTCCCCTCAGTTACGATGAGGCCCTGGAAGTTACAAAGCTATACAGTATCTCCGGGAAATTGGATCCCAAAACAGGACTGCTAAAGACCCGCCCTTTCAGAAGCCCCCACAGCAGCAGCACCGTGGCCTCCTTGTCGGGAGGCGGCCTCGTGCCCATGCCCGGTGAAATTTCCCTGGCCCATCATGGGATTCTTTTTCTAGATGAGCTTCCGGAGTTCGATAAAGGGGCCTTGGAAATCCTTCGCCAACCTATGGAGGACCGCAAAATTACCCTATCCCGTTCCCACCGGAGCTTTACCTATCCTTCAAGTTTTCTGTTTGCCGCAGCGATGAACCCCTGTCCCTGCGGTTACTACGGAGACCCGGTTAAAAGCTGCAGCTGTTCTTCCCGGGATATCCAGCGGTATCATCACAAAATTTCCGGGCCATTATTAGACCGGGTGGATATCATCCTCGAGGTTCCCCGGGGAGAATACGAAGACTTAAAAAGCAAAGCCCCTTCCCTTGACTCCAAGACCATGGCGGAGCGGGTAATGAAGGCCAGAAATACCCAGAAAACCCGTTATCAAAATCAATCTTTCAACGTAAACGGTCTGCTTCCCGACCACTTGCAAAACCGATTATTTGATCTTTCAACCGAAGGGGAGAAATTATTAGCAGAAGCCTTTGATAAATTTCAATTGACCGCAAGGGGTTACCATAAAGTTCTGAAGGTAAGCCGCACCATCGCCGATTTGGAAGACTCTGCAGAAATCCGGGCAAATCATATCCTTGAAGCCCTGCAATACCGTCATACAAATTTATTAAGCACCTAAAGAACTTTTAAAAAATGCCTTCCAGCGTATGTACATCATCGCTAAAAGGCATTTTCTATATGATTAATTTTAGTGTTATTTCCTTGAATGTAAACATCTATAACATCGAAACGCATGGAGATACTGGACTTTTGTTTCGGCTTGCCGTAGGCTATATACTGCTCCGCCACGCGACGAAGGGTTTGCTGCTTTTTGAAGTTTACCGCTTCAAAACCTCTTCCATAGCTTTTGGTTTTTCTGGTCTTGACCTCGACAAAGACTAAAAGGTTATCCTTTTTTAAAACAAGATCAATTTCGCCGATTTTTGTGCGGTAGTTTCTATGAAGAACTTTAAAACCCAGATCGATTAAAAACACTTCTGCCAGACGCTCTCCCATATTGCCAAACTCTTTATGATTTAAGTCTTTATGATTTAACTCTCTATGATTCCAATCCTTAGGATCCATATTATTCATCAACTTTCGGTTTCGGCAAAACCATCTTCTTAAGGAAGCTTTTTCGGTGAATCGGGGTGGGCCCGAAATTCTTCAGGGCTTCCCGGTGCACCTTTGTTCCGTAACCTTTGTGTTTTTCCAAACCGTATTCCGGATAAGTCTTTGCGAGTTTTACCAATTGACTATCCCGGGTTACTTTTGCAATAATCGATGCCGCTGCGATACCTTGAACTTTGCTATCCCCTTGAATGATTCCTTCCTGGGGAATATCGGTATCCAAGGTTTCCGCGTCCACTAAAACATAGTCCGGGACTGCTTTTTCCCCTGAGCGGGTTCGAAGGTTTTCAATGGCAAGGATCATTGCTTTTTTTGTAGCATTTTTGATATTCATTTCGTCTATTTCTTCAGGGGATACTTCTCCGATACCGATGGCCAGAGCTTCCCTTTGAATCACTTCGAAGTATTTTTCCCGTTTTTTCGGCGAGAGCTTCTTAGAGTCATTTACCCCTTCCAAAAATAAACCCTTCGGCAAAATCACCGCCGCAGCGGTTACCGGGCCACAAAGACAACCTCTTCCCACTTCATCGATGCATGCAATGCTTTGATATCCCTGCTGATGAAGGGCTTTTTCTGCACCTAGTAAATCCACCGTTTTCCCCTCCTTAAAACCATTTATTTTTCCGGAGCGGTTTAATTCCCGGGAGTTTCCAGGGAAATTTTTGCAATCATACCGCTTCGAAATTCATCTAATAATACATTGGCCACTCGAAGATAATCCACTTCATTCCCCTTAAACATACAACCCCGTTTTTTGGCAATGGTATCCAATACCTCCAGGCCGGTAATTTCTTCATCCATATTCTCCAGCCCATAGCGGTTAAACAGATCCTTCGGATAATTTTCAAGGAGCGTCTCCACAAGTCTCAGTCCCAGGGTTTCCCGGTCCATAATCTCATCTTTAATGGTCCCCACAAAGGCTAAGTTCAGGGCTGCTTTTTTATCATCCAACCGCGGCCACAGAATTCCCGGGGTATCCAGCATTTCCAGATCTTTTTGAATCCGAACCCATTGTTTTCCCTTGGTCACGCCCGGTTTGTTTCCGGTTTTTGCACTTTTCTTTTTTGCATATTTATTGATCATTGAAGATTTCCCTACATTGGGAATACCCACGATCATAGCCCGTATGACCTCCCGGCGAATACCCTTCGCCCGGCGAGCTTCCAGTTTTTCCGCCAGCAGATTTTTACTTTCATTCAATAGCTGGGTCGCACTGCTGCTGTCAATGGAATTCATTGGAATTGCCGTGATTCCCTGCTCTTTGAAGTGGCGAACCCAATCCTCGGTTACCCGGGGATCCGCTAAATCCTTCTTATTGAGAATGACAATTTTCGGTTTTCCGTGAATAATCGGGTCAATGTCGGGATTTTTACTGCTTCTTGGAATTCTTGCATCCAACAGTTCCCACACCACGTCTACGAGTTTCAATTGTTCCTTTAACAGTTCCTTGGTCTTTTTCATATGACCGGGATACCAGTTAATATTCATATCATCACATCCTTTTATTTAAAACAAAATAAGGGACTGTTTCCAGTCCCTTTGTCTGAGCGCTTATTTTTTTTCTTTGATTCGGTAAGCAGCCTTCCCGATTCGGTTCTTTAAGTAATATAGTCTCGCCCGTCTTACGCTTCCTCGTTTGATGACTTTTACTTCCACAACCTTTGGAGAATGTACGGGAAAAGTTCTTTCCATACTTACACCATAAGCAATTCTTCGAACGGTAAAGGTCTCTTGGATGCCTCCACCTTGTCGTTTAATTACGATTCCTTGGAATGCCTGAATTCTTTCACGGGTTCCCTCTTTGATTTTTACATCAACGCGAACCGTATCTCCAGGTGCAAATTCCGGTACCTCGGACTTTAGTTGTTCCTTATCAATCATATCGATAATATTCATTGTATTACCTCCTTCCTCACCAGACGTTCTTAAAGAATCCTACTGTTCCCAGAGGAACGCCTTTAATACTCTGCTATTATATCATAAGGCCCGGCCCTCTTCAATGATAATTTTTTAAAATCCAAACTTTTCAGCGGGATTTTTTTAGGGCTTTAAGAGCTTATAATCTTCCTTGGTCAGTTCAATTTTTTGAAAGAGATCGGGACGCCGGTCCCGGGTAAGCATTAAAGCTTCTTTTCGTCGCCATTTGCGGATTTTTTCATGGTCTCCCGATAAAAGGATTTTCGGTACTTCCTTCCCCTCAAAACTTGGCGGCCGCGTATACTGAGGATACTCCAGCAGTCCGGAATGGATGGATTCCTCCTCATAGGCTTCAGGGCCGGACAGTACACCGGGTATCAGTCGACTAAGGGCATCGATCATCACCATGGCCGGGAGCTCTCCTCCGGTCAGCACGTAATCTCCTATGGAGATTTCATCGGTTACAATCTCATCAATTACACGCTGATCCACCCCTTCATAGTGTCCGCAAAGAAAGATCAGTTCCTCTTCCCGGGAAAGTTCCATGGCCATCTCCTGGGAAAAAACTTTACCCTTTGGAGAGAGATAAATGGTTCGCGGTGTTTGTTTTTGGGTGTTTTTCAAAATATCCCGATAGGCATCCATAATGGGCTGAGGGGTCATTACCATACCGGAACCCCCGCCGTAAGGATAATCATCCACTTTTTGATGTTTGTTGGTGGAATAGTCCCGTATTTGGTAATAGTCGATGGAAAGCTTCTCATCTTCCCTGGCCCGTTTAATAATACTGCTGCCTAAGGGACCGTAAAACATTTCAGGAAACAGGGTCAGCACATGAATCTTCATGGAAGCATCCCTTCAATTAATTCCACTTTCATTTTTCCATTTTCGATATCCACCTCTTTAATAAACTCCTTGGCTGCAGGGATCATCACTTCTCCGTACTCCTTACCCCGGATAATATAAACTTCGCTGGCGCCCGCCTGTATTACGTCTTCCAAAACACCCAGCCTGCCTTCTTTTTCACTTACCACCTCTAAGCCGATTAAATCCTGTATAAAGTAGGTGTCTTCCTCCAGCTCTTTCCGTTGGGATTTTTCAATATAAAGATCCCGATTTTTCAGATACTCCACCTCGTTGATATTTCCGTATCCTTTCAGATACATGATGATAAAGCCTTTATGGGCCTGAACCTTTTCAATATCAAATCGTTGCAACTTCTTAGTTTTCGGATCTTCTATGTATAGATAGTCCAGATCATAAAAGCGCTCTAAATCATCGGTTAAATGACGGACTTTCAGTCCCCCTTTGATTCCATGAACATTGATAATCTGACCGATCAGAATTTTTTCCATTTTAACACCTCTTAAAAATTGAATTTTTCAACTTAAACTTCATGCTTCTCTTTATATAAAACGTTACATTAAACTTTATAAAAAAACAAAGGATTAGGGAATCCTAATCCTTACATAATTTCAACAACCACTCTTTTGTTTTCTTTTACCGCAGCGGCTTTTACCACAGTTCTAATCGCTTTAGCGATTCTTCCCTGCTTGCCGATAACCTTTCCCATATCCTCCGGGGCAACACGAAGCTCCAGAGTAAGGGCTTGGTCACTTTCCACTTCCTTTACGGTTACCCTGTCGGGGTAATCCACTAAGGATTTTGCGATCATTTCAACTAATTGTCTCATTTTAGTACCTCCTTATGAGGAAAACTATACAATACCGTTGTTTTTAAACAAATGTTTTACTACGTCTGTAGGTTGTGCACCTTTTCCTAACCATTCCTTAGCCTTATCACCATTGATTTTAATTTCCTTTGGTGTAGATACGGGATTGTAGTATCCAAGCTCTTCAATAAATCGTCCATCCCGTGGAGATCTTGAGTCTGCAACCACAATTCTATAGAAAGGTCTTTTTTTAGCACCCATTCTTTTTAATCGAATTTTTACTGCCATGTTTTTTCACCTCCTTACAATGTGTTACATCTAAATAAACTATTTATCCAAAGAAAGGCATATTAAATTTGCCGCCTTTTTTCTTTAGCTTGTCCATTCCGCTGCCGCTGAATTGCTTCATCATTTTACGGGTCTGTTCAAACTGTTTGATCAGTTTGTTTACCTGTTGTACGGAAGTCCCGCTTCCTCTGGCGATGCGTTTTCTTCTGCTGCCGTTAATAATACCGGGATTGGTTCTTTCATCCTTGGTCATGGACTGTATAATCGCTTGAATGTGGTTGAGTTCTTTTTCATCCACATTTAAGTTTTTCATCTGTTTGCTGGGCACCCCGGGAAGCATATTCAGCATATCTCCAATGGGTCCCATGTTACGGATTTGTTCCAGTTGCTCTAAAAAGTCTTCAAAGGTAAACTGCTGGGAACGCAGTTTTTCTTCCATTTCCTTGGCCTTTTTCTGATCAAAGGAGGACTCCGCCTTTTCAATAAGGCTTAGCATGTCTCCCATGCCGAGAATTCTTGAGGCCATTCGATCGGGATGGAAGGCTTCCAGCTCATCGAGCTTCTCTCCCATACCTACAAACTTGATCGGTTTATCGGTAACTCCCCGAATGGAAAGGGCGGCTCCCCCTCGGGTGTCTCCGTCGAGCTTTGTCAGGATTACTCCGTTAATTTCGATGGATTCGTTGAACTCTTTGGCCACATTGACGGCGTCCTGTCCCGTCATGGAATCCAGTACCAGAAGTTTTTCATGGGGATGTACCTCGTTATCGATTTCCTTTAACTCGTTCATCAGGTTCGAATCAATATGAAGCCTTCCGGCAGTATCAATAATTACCACATCATTGCCGTGTTTCTCCGCATGAGCAACACTTTCTTTGGCAATGGTTACGGGTTTTTCTTTGTCTCCCATGGAAAACACGGGAACTTCCACCTGGCTGCCTACGGTTTCCAGCTGATTAATGGCTGCGGGACGATATACGTCGCAGGCTACCAGCAAGGGACGTTTCCCCTGTTTTTTCAACAGTTTTGCTAATTTCCCGCAGGTAGTGGTTTTCCCTGCCCCTTGCAGTCCCGCCATCATAATGATGGTTGGGGGTTTATTGCTGAAGTTGATTTTGCTTTGAGTATCTCCCATGATATGGGTCAGTTCGTCTTTTACGATTTTGATCACATGCTGTCCCGGAGTTAAGCTTTCCAGCACTTCATCCCCCACGGCCCGTTCCTTTACCCGGTTGATAAAGTCTTTTACCACCTTGAAGTTAACATCCGCTTCCAACAGGGCCATTTTAACCTCGCGCATTGCGGCGGTTACGTCCTGTTCATTCAATTTTCCCTTACTCTTCAGTTTGCTAAAGGTATTTTGCAGTTTTTCCGCTAATCCTTCAAATATCATATATAAACACCTCGGGTTTTTATTTATAATTGCTCCAGTTCATCCCGTATTCTCTTAACTTCCCTATGAATTCCGGAATCTCGGTCATAATTCGGCAGCTTTTCGATTTTTTCTATCAACTCCTGGATCTTATCCCTACGGGATTGATCATTTTTAACCATTTGGAGTTTCTCTTCGTAATCAAACAGAAGCTTTTCCGTCCGTTTGATATGGTCATATACCGCTTGTCTTGATATGCCGATTTCCTCTGCGATTTCCGAAAGGGAAAGGTCGTAATTAAAATACAGTTCAATAATATTTCGTTGGGTTTTGGTCAGGAGCTCCTGATAATAATCATACAGCACCGACACTTCAACTTTTTTTTCAATCATCTGCATCTTCCTAACTTTCCGTAAAGCTTGATTGCTTTACAGATGAAAGTATAACCCATAGTAGCGCTGCTGTCAATAGTTTATAGGGATTTTTTAAAGATCTTTCCGATTTCTTTCTTGAAAACCGGACTTTCTTAATCAAACAATGCATTCACAAAATTCTTCGGCTCAAAACCCTGTAAGTCTTCCAGCTTTTCCCCCACTCCGATAAGCTTAACAGGAACCTTTAATTCTTTACTGACAGAGATTACAATCCCACCCTTTGCGGTGCCGTCAAGCTTCGTTAGTACCAGACCGCTGATGTCTGTAACCTCTTTGAAGATTTTCGCCTGTTGTATGGCATTTTGTCCCGTAGTGGCGTCCAGCACCAGCAGGGATTCCTGGGAAAGTCCTTCACATTCCCGTTTTACGATTTTAAAAACCTTTCCCAGCTCGTTCATTAAATTTTTCTTGTTATGAAGTCTGCCCGCGGTGTCACAAATGAGCACATCCACTTTTCTGGACTTTGCCGCCTGAATGGCATCGTAGACCACCGCCGCCGGATCCGAGCCTTCCTGGTGAGAGATCACATCAATACCGGAGCGCTCCCCCCAAATCTTCAGTTGTTCAATGGCTCCCGCCCGGAAAGTATCCCCCGCTGCCAGAAGTACATTTTTTCCCTCGGCTTTTAATTTATGGGCGATTTTTCCGATGGAGGTGGTTTTGCCCACACCGTTTACCCCCACGACCATAATAATGGAAGGGGTGGTTTTTAGATCCAACGTGGGGTTTGCCACTTCCTCCAGTGTCTCGGTTAACAGTTCCTTTAATAAACCCTTCACTTCCCTGGGGTCCGTTGCTCTATTCTCCTTAACCCGGTCCCGCAGCTGATCGATGATTTCCATGGTGGTATTTACACCAAGGTCTGCAGTTATTAAAATCTCTTCTAATTCCTCAAACAAATCCTCATCGATTTTTGTATAGGATTTGACCAAATCATCCACCCGGTCGGTAATTCCTTTTTTGGTTTTCGTAAGCCCCTCTTTCAACCGTCCGAAAAGACCTCCAAGACTCACAACTTCCTCGGACACTTCTTCGGTTTCACTGTTTGTTGTGTTTTCTTTTTCCTCCGAAACATTAACCGGTTCCGTGGAGTTTTCTTCATCGTTTCCTTTAAACAAGTTTTTCAGCATCACTTTTCCTCCTAAAGTACTTTTTCATTTACTACGTAGTCTTTCATTTTAACGGAAATCAGCTTTGAGATTCCTTCGGTTTCCATGGTAACACCGTATAGCATATCCGCCGCTTCCATGGTGCCTTTTCGGTGGGTTACCACAATAAACTGGGTATCCCTTGCCAATTCCTTTAAAAATCCTGCAAAGCGATGGACATTGCTTTCATCCAGGGCCGCTTCAATTTCATCCAGTACACAAAAAGGACTGGGTTTGATCTTTAATATGGCAAAAAGCAGGGCGATGGCCGTTAATGCCCGTTCCCCTCCGGATAACAGGGATAGGCTCTGGAGTTTTTTCCCCGGGGGCCTCGCTAAAATATTGATTCCCGTCTCTAAGGGGTCGTTCTCATCTTCCAGAACCAGATCCGCCTTACCCCCTCCAAACAGTCTGGAGAAGGTTGAGTTGAACTCTTTTTTAATGACTGCCAGCTGATCAAGAAATTGAACCTTCATGGTGCTTTCCATTTCCTCAATGATCCGGTTTAAGCTCTTTTTCGCCTCTAACAAATCTTTTTGCTGCTGATCCAAAAAGTCAAAGCGCTCTTTTGTTTCCCGGTATTCTTCCACGGCTTCCACATTCACATGGCCCAGGGATTTAATTTGATTCTTCAGAGCTTGAATTTCGCCCCGGGTAAGATCAATTTTCCTCGAATCAATCCACTGCACTCCCTCATCATGGCTCATTTCGTATTTTTCCCATAAGCTTTGATGTAGGTTTTCCGATTGTACTTCAAGCTTGGTTTTTTTCATTTCCTGCTTATACAGGGCTTCTTCTTTTTCCTTGATCTCTTCGTATTGGGCTCTGTGGATTTTCTCAACATCCTTCTTTCTTTGATAGGTTTCCTGTTCTTTTTCTTTAAGGGCATCTCCTTCCAGTTTTATCTTTTGCAAAAGAATTTCTCCCTGGGCAATCGCTTTTGATTGTTCCCGGATTTTTTCCTCTATATCAATCTGTTCCTGTTTTCCTTTAAGAATCTCCTTATTGTCCTGTTCAATCGAGCTCTCCTGACGATGAATTTCTTGCTTCAGTCCCCGGATTTTACTCTCTAAGGCTTTCATCTGTTCTTCCGCGGAGGCTTTACGAACTTGCATCTCCTGGATGCGTTCTTTAAGGCCCTCAATTTTATCCAGTTGCTCAAATAAGTCCTTTTCTTCCGTTTGAATGTATGAACGGTTTTTTTTCAGCCGTTCTTCCAAAACCTTTACTTTTTCCTCCAACTCCTGATGTTCCCGAATATAATCATCTTCCGTTTGTTTCAGCCGGGAAAGCTCCTCTTTCCTATCGGAAATTTCCTGATGGGATTCCTCTAAGCGCTGTTGCTGCTGTAACAGCTGTTCTTTCAAGGTTGCTTTTTCAATAGCAATTTCCTGCATTTTTCCGTCGATAAGGATTTTTTCCTTTTCAAAATTCTCTTTCTCCTGCTTTAAAGCTCGACTTTTTAGCCGAAGATCCTCTAAAAGTTTTTCCTCTTTCAGAGCTTCCTGGGCTAAGCTTTTTAGTTCCCGCTTTCTGGATAGAAGCCCCTGGCTTTTTTGTTGCTGAGAACCTCCGGTCATGGAGCCTCCGGGATTCATCACATCCCCCTCCAGGGTTACAATTTTCACCCTGTGATTTAAGACTTTGGCCATGTTGACGGCATACTTTAAATCCGGTAAAATCACCACTTTCCCAAGCAAACTGGAGAAGATGGCTTCCAGTTCCTTCGGATATTGGATAATATCCAGGGCGATGGAGGCTTTTGCTTCCTGCTGGATTTTTTCTTTCTCCCGGGTTTGCAAAGTTTTCGGTGAAATCGCGGTTTTCGGCAGTACCGTAATTCGTCCCAGTTTATGCTTCTTACAGTGTTCGATCAGCCTTCTTCCCTTTTCTTCATCTGCCACAATCAAGTTTTGCATGGCATACCCCAAGGCGGTTTCAATGGCTAATTCATAACCCTTGGGAACTTTTATCAGATCCGCCACGGCACCATAGAGTCCCTTGGCAAAATCCTGATCTTTTCTGGCTTTTTTCAGCACTTCCTTTACGCTTCGATTGAAGCCTTCCTTGGATGCTTCCAGATTTTTCAGCATTTGCACTTTGGACTTCTTGTTTTCCAAATGCCGATCTTTTTCTTTAATGTTGTCCAGGTGGTTTTGTATCTCCTCTTCTTTTTTTTCGAGTTTTATCTGCAAGGTATTGCCTTCATTCTCATATTTTTTTTGATTCCTTTGATTCTCTTCAAAAACCCCCTCCAGCTTTTGGGCTAAATCTTTTTGTTCCCCCTGTACTCTTAAATTCTTCTCAAGATCCTGTTTTATCTGGGATTTTCGCTGATCAATGGAGTTTTTCATGCTTCCCAGATTGGCCAGATCCACCTTCCAGTCCGAGAGTTGATTCATATCATCAATAATTTCTCCCTTGACTCTTTCCACGTCCTCTTTCCGATGGCGGTTTTTCTGATCCTTTTTCTCATAAAGGCTGCCTTCGGATTTCAAATCCTCTTCGATGGATGTCAACCGGGAGGCCAGGGACTTAACTTCTCCTTGGCTTTCCTGCAGCTCGCTTTCGATCTCTTTTTTTCGGGTCTCCCCTTGCAGGATTCTGTTTTGAAGCTCCTCTTCTCTGGCTTTTAGATGCTGAATTTCTCCCTGATTCATACGTTTTAAACTTTCGATCTCCTGGTTCTCCTCTTTTTTCTGATAATAATTCCCTTCGTTTTTCTCATATTGCTCCTGATAATCCTTAATCTTTTCTTCTAAGGAGAGCATTTCTGATTCCACATTTATATTTTTTGCTTCTGCGCTTTCAATATCCTCTTTGATTTTCTGCCGTTGCTGGTCCATGACTTGCATTTTTTCATCAATTACGGATAATTCATCGAGAATATGTTTTACTTCCCCTTCTTTTAAGGTTTCATACAGTTTCAGATACTTCTCTGCTTTTTCCTTTTGTTCCTTTAAGGGCCCGATCCGGGATCCCAGCTCCTTTAAAATATCCGACAATCGCTGCAGGTTTTCCTCGGTGCCCTTTAGCTTCTTCTGGGCTTCCTCTTTACGACTTTTATATTTTACAATCCCTACGGCCTCTTCAATTACTTTTCGTCGATCCTCGGCTTTATGACTGAGAATTTCATCGATTTTTCCCTGGCCTACGATGGAGTATCCGTCTTTCCCGATTCCCGTATCCATAAAAAGTTCCCGAATATCCCTAAGCCTGCAGGGACTTTGATTGATTAAGTATTCATTTTCTCCCGATCGATAGGCTCTTCGGGTAATCTTCACTTCGGAATAATCAATGGGGATGCCTCCGCTTTCGTTGTCCAAAACCAAGGAAACCTCCGCCATTCCTAAGGGCTTTTGTTTTTCCGTACCGGAAAAAATCACATCTTCCATTTTTGCTCCCCGCAGGGTTTTCGCACTCTGTTCCCCCAGCACCCATTTGATGCCGTCGGAAATATTACTTTTTCCACTGCCGTTAGGCCCTACCACACCGGTGACTCCGGTTTCCAATTCCATGGTTATTTTGCTTGCAAAGGATTTAAATCCCTTCAGTTCCAATCTTTTAAGATGCATGACATCCTCACCCCCCTTACGGCTGTTCGATTTTTTTTATACTGTTATGGGCCGCTTGCTGCTCCGCTTCTTTCTTGGTTTTCCCTGTCCCTTTTTCAAAGGTACGACTTCCCACTTTAACCTCTACTTCGAAATTTTTATCATGATCGGGGCCCCATTCCCGGATAATGCGGTACTCTATTTCTCCATAGCCCAGTTTTTGGATTTTTTCCTGGAATGTGGTCTTAAAATCCTTTTTCGAAATCTCTTCCTGCTCAAAGGTGCCTCCATTGAAAAAACGCAGAACGATAAACCGCTGAACCGCTGCCATACCCCCATCCAGATAAATCCCTCCGATAAGGGCTTCCAAAGCATCCGCCAGAATCGAGGATCTTTGGCGTCCTCCGTTGGCTTCCTCTCCTTTTCCCAACAATAAGTATTCACCCAGTTCCAGGGTGGTTGCAATTTTACTTAAGGATTCTTCGCATACCAGATTTGCCCGGTATTTACTAAGCTCCCCTTCCGTCAGATCCCGGTATTCATTAAACAGGAAGTTGCTGACCACCAAGCCCAGCACCGAATCCCCTAAGAACTCCAAGCGTTCATTATCGTAAACCTTATCCCGTTTAAATTCATTGGCGTAGGAACGATGAATCAAGGCTTGATTTAGGATAGTCTCATCATTAAATATATAACCGGTTTCCCGTTGGATTTTTTGCAGTTTTTTCTTTCGATTGGATCCGATTTTCAGTGTTGACATGAGCATTGCTCCTTAATTTCATTTTTATTACCTTTAGAACTTCAACCCTTAGTATACCATAAAAGTTGTTTCCTGCTAAAGGTATTTAACCCATAAAAAAACTATGGAAGCATCTATCACGGGTGCTTCCATAGTTTTTAAGGAGTATGTGACTATATCCCTAAGATATAAGGGCTGATAATTAATCTTGAAACTTTTTAAATAGAATCGTGGCGTTATGCCCACCAAAACCTAAGGAGTTAGACAGCGCATAATTCACTGTTCGTTTCACCGCTTTGTTGGGAGTGTAATTCAGATCACATTCCTCATCAGGGGTCTCATAGTTAATGGTTGGAGGTACTATCCCGTGCTTGATGGCCAGTACCGAGGCGATGGCTTCAATGCCTCCTGCGGCTCCTAAAAGATGACCCGTCATGGATTTTGTAGAACTTATGGCTAAGTTTTTCGCATGATCCTTAAAGACGCTTTTGATCGCCATGGTTTCAAACTGATCATTATAAGGGGTGCTGGTACCATGGGCATTGATATAATCAACGGCTTCCGGCGGTGTATTGCCGTCAGCAAGGGCTTTGAGCATGGCTCTTTTTCCCCCTTCTCCTTCCGGTGCCGGTGCCGTAATATGATAAGCATCGGCACTCATACCATAGCCTATCATTTCTCCGTAAATCTCCGCTCCCCGTTCTAAGGCGTGGTCCAATTCTTCCAGAAGCAAAATACCGCTTCCCTCGCCCATAACGAAACCGTCCCGGTTTTTGTCAAAGGGACGACTGGCCTTTGGGGGCTCTTCATTGGCAGTGGACATCGCTTTCATGGAGCAAAATCCTCCGATGGAAACCGGGGTAATGGAAGCTTCCGTACCACCGGTGATCATCAGCTTTGCGTCTCCGCGCTCGATGATTTTAAAGGCTTCTCCAATGGCATTGGTCGCAGAAGCGCAGGCTGTGACCACAGTGGTGTTGGGACCTTTCGCCCCAAGACTCATGGATACCTGGCCTGAGGCCATGTTTACAATCATCATCGGAATGAAAAAGGGACTGATTCTTCGAGGTCCTTTTTCCAGCATTTTTTTATGTTGTTCTTCAAAGGTGGAAATACCACCGATACCCGAGCCGAGCACCACACCGAACTCCTCATGGTCAATGTTGTCCGTGTTAATTTCACTATCTTCCATGGCGAGCTTTGCTCCCGCCACGGCGTATTGTACGAATAAATCCATTTTTTTCGCTTCTTTTTTTTCCATATAATCTTCTACGTTAAAATCCTTTACTTCCGCTGCGATTTTTGTAGGATAGTCGACGGCGTCAAATTTTGTAATTGGTCCCAAACCTGAACGCCCCTCGGTTATGGCCTTCCAGAATTCCTCTTTCCCATGGCCTACTGGTGTAATACAGCCAATCCCCGTAACTACTACTCTTTTTTTCATAATAAAACCTCCTTTACCACGAATGATACATGCATTCCCGGCATTGATCCTCTTTGGGTTTTGCTGCTAACATTAGTGTTTCTCAGTGCAGATAAGAAGCCCCGTTGGGGGCTTCGGTAATCTGATAATTATTTGGTTTTTTCCACAAAGTCTACGATATCTCCGATGTTTTTAAACCCTTCCGCTTCTTCGTCGGGAATTTCAATTCCGAATTCATCTTCAATGGCCATAACAATTTCCACCGCATCTAAAGAATCCGCTTCCAAATCATTAATCAGGGAAGTCTCTCTTTTAATCTCTTGGCTTTCCTCTAGTCCTAATTGCTCTACGATAATTTCTTTTACTTTTTCAAATGTCATTTTGTATTCCTCCTATTATTTTTGTTTTTTATTTTATTGATTAAGCCTGTACTACATCACCATGCCGCCATCCACATGGATGACCTGCCCGGTAATATAGTCGGCGTCTTCACTGCTTAAAAAACTCACTAGCCTCGCCACGTCTTCCGGTTTTCCCGCACGCTTCAAGGGTACACTTCCAAGCATTGCTTCTTTTGCTTTATCGGAAAGCACTTCCGTCATATCGGTTTCGATAAATCCGGGAGCAATGGCATTGACCGTGATATTTTTCCCGCCCAGTTCCTTGGCAATGGATTTGGTAAAGCCGATAACCCCGGCTTTGGACGCGCAGTAGTTCCCTTGTCCGGGATTACCCATAACGCCTACCACAGAGGATAAGTTGATAATTTTACCCTTCTTTTGTTTCATCATTTTTCTTGCCACGGCTTTGGTGGTCAGGAATACCCCTTTAAGATTCACATCCATGACTCCGTCCCAATCCTCTTCCTTCATGCGGATTAAGAGATTGTCCTTTGTAATGCCTGCGTTATTAACTAAAATATCCATGGTATCGAAGTTTTCATTAAAGGTTTCAATCATGCTCTCCACCTCGGTGATATCCGTTACATTTCCTTTGATGGATAGGGCCTGTACGCCGAACTTCTCAATTTCATTTACCACTTCAAGGGCTTTTGCTTCATTGCTTGTAAAGTTGATTGCCACATTGGCACCCTGCTTTGCCAACTCCAGAGCAATGGCTTTTCCAATTCCCCGGGAACCTCCCGTAACCAATGCATTTTTACCTTGTAGTCTCAAATAAATTCCTCCTTAAACTCGAATTCTTTGGGTAAGTCCTTTTAAGTCCTGGACGTTTTCGATATTCATCATATTCACCGACCGGTTGTTGTCCTTTGCAATTCGTTTGATAAAACCGCTTAAGGTTTTCCCCGGACCGATTTCAATAAAGGTATCCACCCCTTCGGCCATCATGTATTCCACGGATTCCTGCCATTTTACCGACTGACTCACCTGTTTTACCAAATTGGAAATCACATGATTTTCCCCCTCCAGCATTCGGGCTTCGGTGTTGGTAATTACGGGAATATTAATATTTCCGATGCGGGCTTTTTGAAGTTCTGCTTTCAGTCTTTCTCCCGCAGGCTTTAACAGACTGCTGTGAAAGGGAGCACTGACCGGTAAAATAACCGCTTTTCTTGCACCGCTGGCCTTTGCCAGTTCCGCAGCTTTTTTTACGCCGTCAACTTCTCCGGAGATTACAATTTGGGCCGGGCTGTTATAGTTTGCCACTTCCACGATTCCATGGGCCGAAGCCTCGTGAATACATCCCATTAATATTTCTTTATCCAGACCTAAAATCGCCGCCATGGCGCCGACACCTTCCGGTACGGCTTCCTGCATATATCGTCCACGCTTTTGAACAATAGCAACCGCATCTTCAAAATCCAACACCCCGGAGGATACCAAAGAGGTGTATTCTCCAAGACTGAGACCTGCGGTCATATCACATTGAATTCCTTCCACTTCCAAAACTTCCAATAAGGCAACGGAAGTGGTCAGTATAGCGGGCTGGGTGTTTTCAGTTTTTTTAAGTTCTTCATCGGTTCCCTCAAAACATAAACGTTTCATATCCATTCCCAAACGGTGGCTTGCCTGCTCAAAAACCTGCCGTGCTACGGAAAAATTCTCGTAAAATTCTTTTCCCATACCGGAGTACTGAGCTCCCTGTCCCGGAAAGACGAATGCTACTTTTCCCATAATTAACCCTCCTTTAATATCTCTGTGATTTTTCGATTATTCGAAGATACATCACTGATAATTTCATCTATAATTTCTTTGCAGGGCTTAATATCTTTTACAAGTCCCGCAACCTGTCCTGCCATAACTGAACCTCCGTCAACATCCCCGTCGACCACAGCCATTCGTAATTTTCCAACCCCGGCTTCTTCCAAGGCTTCCTTTGGAGTATTTAATTTTTCCAGTTTCATAAATTCCTTCGTAAATTGATTTCTAAGGACTCTTACGGGATGCCCGGTACTTCTGGCGGTAACCACGGCATCGCGGTCCTTGGCTGCGATCACCTTTTGTTTATATTTTTCATGTACGGTGCACTCCGTGGAACAGATAAACCGGGTTCCGATTTGAACCCCTTCCGCACCGAGGCTAAGAGCCGCAAGCATACCCCTGCCGTCGGCAATCCCTCCGGCTGCAATTACAGGGATGGTTAAGGCGTCCACCACCTGGGGTGTTAAGGACATGGTGGTAACCTCGCCGATATGACCTCCCGCTTCAGTACCTTCGATAATAACGGCATTGGCTCCGATTTTTTCCATCCGTTGGGCTAATGCCACGGAGGGCACCACAGGCAAGACTTTTGTGCCGATGGCCATTAAGCGCTCCATGTATTTCCCCGGATTACCGGCTCCCGTGGTGATCACCGGGATTTTTTCTTCAATTACCAGGTCTATGATATCATCCACAAAGGGAGATAGGAGCATAACGTTTACACCGAAGTCTTTATCCGTTAAGGTTCTGGCTCGTTTAATCTCTTTTTCAATGACTTCTCTCGGAGCATTTCCTCCGGCGATGATTCCCAGACCCCCGGCTTCCGATACCGCCGCTGCCAAATCTGCATCGGAGACCCAGGCCATTCCCCCTTGAATAATGGGATAATCTATATTAAGTAGTTCTGTTATTCTTGTTTTCATTGTCTACACCTCTTTTGACCATTTTATTAAGCTCGATCCCCAAGTGAGTCCTCCACCGAAGGCTACCAGTAAAATATTCTCACCCTTAATCAGCTTACCTTCCTTCGCTGCCTCATCCAAGGCTACGGGGATGGACCCCGCGGATAAATTTCCGTATTTATGAAGATTTACATATACTTTGTCCTTTGACAGTTTCAACCTTTTAGCCGCCGCATCGATAATCCGGATATTGGCCTGATGGGGAATTAAAAAGTCCACATCCTCAATGCTTTTTCCGCTTTTCTTTAAGACTTCCAATGAAGATTGTCCCATAATCCGTACGGCGAATTTGAAAACTTCGTTGCCGTCCATGGTTATATAATGAAGTTTATTTTCCACACTTTCATGACTGGCGGGAATTCTTGAACCTCCCGCAGGTTGTTTAAGTACCTCGCCCTTAGCACCGTTAGCCCCAAGGGTGATTCCCTGTATTCCGTATCCCTCTTCCACTTCCTGAAGGACTGCGGCTCCCGCTCCGTCCCCGAAAAGGACACAGGTGTTACGGTCTTCCCAGTTCATAATTTTACTGAGGGTCTCGGCTCCGATAATCAACGCATTTTTCGCCATCCCCCCCCGGATCATATTTTCCGCCACAGACATGGCGTATACGAATCCCGAGCAAGCCGCTTCAATATCAAAGGCGATGGCTCTGGATGCCCCTAGATTCTTTTGAACGATACAGGCCGTGGAGGGGAATGCCATATCCGGCGTTACCGTAGCCACAATAATCAGATCCACATCTTCCGGGGCCAACCCGCTGTCCTCTAAAGCTTTTAACGCAGATCCCGTAGCTAAGTCCGAAGTTGCCGTCCCTTCATCCACTACCCGCCGGCTTCCAATTCCCGTCCGGGACCGAATCCATTCGTCATTGGTATCCACCATGGTTTCCAAATCTTTGTTGGTAATAATTTTCTCCGGCAAGGCTTTTCCTGTACCGGTAATGCCAATACTCATTCTATGATTCAAATCATCATCTCCTAATTCGTTAGGGTTTCCTGTATTTCTTCTGCTATTTTCTCTACGATATTATTGTCCGCAAATCTTTTTCCTTGACGAAGAGCATTTTTAACCGCTTTTCCGTTAGAACTTCCGTGTGCCTTTATCAGCACACCCTGTACCCCTAAGAAAGGGGCCCCACCATGTTCCGTATAATCATAATCTTTCTTTATTTGCCGAAGTTCCGGTCGTAAGATCCCTGCGGCAATTTTTGTCAAGAAGGACTTGGTGAATTTCTCTTTTAACAGATCAAACACCGTCATAAAGACGCCCTCGGTTAACTTCAAGATAATATTCCCCGTAAAGCCGTCGCATACAATCACATCAGTCTTTCCCCTAGGCAGGTCTCTTGCTTCCATATTACCTGTAAAGTTCAATGAACTTTCCTCTAAAAGATCATAAGCCTCTTTGGTAAGCTCATTGCCTTTACCCTTTTCCGCCCCTACATTCACTAAGGAAACCTTAGGGTTTTTTACCCCAAGAATATGTTCCGAGTAAAGACTGCCCATAACACCGAACTGTAGTAAGTTTTTTCCCTTGCATTCTGTGTTGGCACCGCCGTCGATGAGTACCGAGGCTCCGTTTTCATGGGGGAAAACCGGGGCTAGTGCAGGACGATCAATTCCTTTAATCCTTCCCAGGATAAATAATCCCCCGGCTAGTAGGGCTCCCGTATTTCCTGCAGAAATAACGGCTTCCGCCCGTCCTTCCTTTACAAGGTTTAGAGCCACCACCATGGAGGAATCTTTCTTTCTCCGTATGGCTTTTACCGGTTGATCTTCATTTTCAATTTTTTCACTGCAGTGGATGATTTCAATTTTTTCTTTATCGTACTCATATTGTTGAAGCTCTTTAGATAGTATTTCTTGATCTCCGGTGATCAGTACCGTAACTCCGTATTCTTTTACTGCATCTACGGCTCCTTGTACCGTGGACTGCGGTGCATGGTCTCCTCCCATGCCGTCTATGGCTAGTATCACGCGAACCCCTCCTACTTTCAGTTTATTTCCTTGTTTTTGTTTTCCCCCGGTTTTACATTTCACTCTATTTTTTTCAATATATTTTAGTTCTTACTGCTTTTCATTAAGGAAGTCTTTCCAGTTATTCTTCATCCACATCCATACTTAATGAGACGAAAATAAATTTGCCCCGGAAAACCTGTTTTTGATTAACGGATATTTTCACATGAACAAAATGTTTATTTCCCCGTATCCGTACCAGTTCTGCTTTTGCAACTAATTTATCCCCTAAGTATATGGGTTTTAAGTATTTTATATTGGCAACTCCGGTTAATGCCACATCGGCGTCAATGACTGCCATGGCCAGGGATTCCGCTTGAGAGAAAATATGATGACCCCGAACAATATTGGTTTTTTTAAAGGTCATCTCTTCATTGGTTTCCAGAATTGAGATCCCTTGTTTTCCTAAGGTTAAATCTATAAGCTCTCCTACAATCTCGGCTCCCACCATGCTTCGAACCTTCTCGTAGTTCCCTTGGGCAACATTTCTAAATCGTTCCCGAAGTTCGGGAATTCCCATTTCCATTCGATCCAGACGGAGGGTTTGAATGCTGACGTCAAAGCTCGCTGCTAATTCCTCATCATTTTGGAAGGGATCTTCTTTAATCATTTCCTTCAATTTTTCCTGCCGCTCCTTCTTTGAAAGGCGCTTTCTTTTGCTCATTCCAACATCTCCCTCACATTTAGTACTAATAATTAGTACCTAGTCATAAAGACAGTATATAGTATCCTTATCTAAAAATCAATTCTTTTTTTATTTTTCCCCGGAATTAATGTGCTTTCTCGGTTTAGCCCATAAAAAAATAGCAATGTATAATCACATTACTATCTTCTTAAGTTTTATTATTATTCAGTTTCAACCACTTCTTTACCCTTGTAGTGTCCACAATCGGAACATACTCTATGAGGTAATTTCGTTTCTCCGCAATTCGGACACTTTACAAATCCCGTTGCTAAAAACTTGGAGTTCGACGCTCTTCTCATGTTTTTCTTTGATTTACTGGTTTTGCGCTTTGGTACTGCCATTGACTTACACCTCCTTAATCTTCTTTCAATAAGCCCTTGAGCTTTGCAAGTCTTGGATCAATGGTTTCGTTAATTTCCTCATTGGGTGCACAGTTACAACTTCCCTCTTCCAGGTTTTGACCACAACTATTACAAATCCCCTTGCAATCTTCTTTGCACAGAGGTTTCATGGGCGCCTTCATAATAAGCTCTTCGATGATAATCTCCTCTAAGTCGATCACATCATGATCCACCACTAAAATGTCCTCTTCCTGATCCATTTCTTCGGCTATTTCAGAGCTTACAATTTCATAGTTCAATTTAAGCTGCAGGGTTTCTTCAAAATCTTTCAAGCACCTACTGCAACTGCTTTCTACCAGAGCTTTAGCCGTCAGATTCAGAAACACGCCGTCCCGGGTAAAATATATTTTGCCTTCCCCATGAATCGGTTCTTTGACTTTCAAGCTATGAACCCCTTCAATAGACCGGATATCAACATTGAGATCAAGATCCAGATATTGATCATTTTCTTCTTTTGCTTTTCTAAGATTTATTTTCATTATAACCCCCCTCTTGAGCATTGACAAATTTGATTATACAAACCATTTAAGGTTTTGTCAAGTACTTATATTTGACAGGCTTTAAAAGGACGAAGCCCTATTTGTCCCGGGACTTCGTCCATCTTTGAGTCACTGCTTAAGTTTTAGGCTTTATTACACTAAGCTTAAGGTTTCTCGAGCAATCGCCAACTCTTCATTTGTAGGTACTAATATTGCCTTTGTGGCTGAATCCTCGGTACTAAAAATCGTTGCTTTTCCTCGAACATTATTTTTGTCCTGGTCCACTTTAATTCCTAAGAATTCCAAACCTTCACAGATTGCTGCCCGGGATTCCGGAGAGTTTTCTCCAAGTCCCGCGGTAAATACAACCGCATCTAAGCCGCCCATTTCTGCCGCATAGGCACCGATGTACTTTTTCACCCGTTTGTGATATAAGTCTAAGGCAAGCTGCGCTCGCTTATTTCCCTTTTCCGCGGCTTCCTCAATGTCCCTGAAATCGCTGGATACTCCTGATACTCCCAGCACTCCCGACTTCTTATTCATTACGTTATTCAGTTCTTTATAATTCAACCCCTCTTTTTCCATTAAAAAAGTGGTTATGGCAGGATCAATATCTCCGCAACGGGTTCCCATAGCCAGTCCTTCCAGAGGTGTGAATCCCATGGAGGTGTCCACGGACTTTCCTCCGTCTACAGCAGCAACACTGGCACCGTTTCCTAAATGACAAGTAACAAGTTTCAATTCTTCAACAGGCTTTCCAATCATTTCCGCGGCAACCATGGCTACATACTTATGAGAGGTTCCGTGAAAACCATATCGTCGGATTTTATAATTTTCATAGTATTCATAGGGTAGTGCATAAATGTAGGAATCCTCAGGCATGGTTTGATGAAAAGCGGTATCAAATACGCCCACCATGGGAAGTCCCGGTAGAATTTCCTGACAAGCATAAATCCCCATAAGGTTCGGAGGATTGTGAAGAGGTGCAAGTTCTGAACATTCTTCCAGGGCGTCAATCACGTCTTGATTAATCACTACGGAACCGGAGAACTTTTCACCGCCATGTACTACCCGGTGACCTACGGCACTGATTTCATCCATGGATGGAATGGCTCCATGATCTTTATCCACCAGGGCATCTAAAACGATACGGATAGCATCTTTGTGATCCTTCATAGGCTCTTCGATTTTCACCTTTCCGTTACTTTCCGACTCATGCTTTAGAAAGGATCCTTCAATTCCGATTCTTTCCGCTACACCCTTGGCCATAAGCCCTTCATTTTCCATGTTGATCAATTGATACTTTAATGATGAACTTCCACAGTTCAGTACTAAAATTTTCATAAACCTGCATCCTCCTTAATATTTTCTATATTGATGGTTATTATTGACAAAATTTTATCTAGTCTATTACTTAACAATACTAATAATAATAGATTTTCCGTATTTTATCAAGGATTATCCTGTTTTTATATGGTTTTTTTTACGATTATGATATAATCACTAAAGGAATAAAGATCCCCATCGGCTTAAGTCCCGATGGTACATAACAATGTTAAATACTACTAGGAGGCAGTTATATGAAAGTTCTTGGTGTTGTCACGGAATACAATCCCTTTCATAACGGTCATAAGTATCATATTGAAAAATCCAAGGAAATTTCCGGATGCGATGCTACCCTTGCCGTAATGAGCGGACATTTTCTGCAGCGGGGGGAACCGGCTTTACTGGATAAGTGGAGTCGTGCTGAAATGGCGGTTCACTCCGGAGTTGATCTGGTCATAGAAATTCCCACGGTTTATGCCTGTGCCACTGCGGAATTTTTCAGCTACGGCAGTCTGCAGCTTCTCAACGGCACGGGAATCGTTACGGACCTTTCCTTTGGCTCCGAGCACGGGGAACTGCCTCTTCTGAAGTATATTGCAGAAATTCTTGTGAAAAGCCCGAAAAAATTTGAGGACTATTTAAAAGCCTCCTTAGACCGGGGCAATCTTTTCCCCGTGGCCCGCTCCCAAGCTTTAGGCCTTTTTATTAAGGAAAACAAGGGACTTGAAAAATCCGAATTTTCAGAACTTGAAAAAGTTTTAAAAAGTCCTAATAACATTTTGGCCATTGAATACTTAAAGAGTTTGATTCGAACAAACAGCTCCATAAAGCCCCATACCCTTCAACGGATCAGTGCCCCTTATCACAATCGGGACATTCAAGGATCCATTGCCAGTGCCACTGCCATACGGGAACATTTAGTATTGGGAAAAAGCCTTAACACCTTAACTCAAGTATTACCCGAGGCATCTTACAAACTACTGGTATCCGCTATTGATAAAGGCAATGCTCCAATATTTACTCATCACTTTCGAGATATGCTTTTAGGCCTTTTGCGTCGCAGTACTCCCCGGGAGCTGCAGGAAATCTTTGACGTTAAGGAGGGTATTGAGAATCGTCTGATCCAAGGGGCTAAGATAAGCTCTTCCATTGAAGAGTTATTAGAAAACGTTAAAACCAAACGCTATACCTATACCCGGATTCAACGTATATTAATGCATTTATTGATCAATATTCAAAGAAATGACCTCCTTCGCTACAACGAAACCGGAGGTCCAAAGTATTTACGGGTACTGGCCTTCAATGATCGGGGTCGCTTTCTACTTAAAAAAATGAAAAAACAAAGTACACTGCCCGTCATTACCAATTTAAAGCATTACCATCCCGAAACTCCCCTGGCAAAATCCATGTTGCATTACGATCTACGGGGAACCGATCTATTTACCCTGGCCATGGTAAATCCCCATATGAAAACCGATAATCCGGAATACAAAAACCGTCCCCGTTATGTAAAGGTATAAAAAAAGGGAGCGGATTATTCATCCATTCCCTTTAATTCTCTCCGATTTTTTTGCAGGGTTTGAAGCAACTCCGTCAAGGATCCTTCTACCCCTTCTAATACTTCATCGGCATAATCCCGGGCGCCGAGTCGCATTTCCTTGGCACTTTCCTGGGCCTGCTGAATAATTTCTTCGCCCCGCTGTTTGGACATTTTTGCGATCTCATGTTCATCCACTAAGGAATTAATATGTTTATGGGCTTCTTCAATGATGGTATCCGCATCATTTTGAGCCTCGGCTAAAATCCGTTGGCGCTCTTCTTTAATCCACTTTGCCTGCTTTACTTCATCTGGAATTTGGATCCGCATTTCCTTAATGATCTCTAATACTTCCTCTTTGTCCACCATGGCCTTTTGTGCAAAAGGAATTGAGGAGCTCTCTTCAATTAAATCCTCCAACATATCGAGAAGCTGTAATACTTCCATTTACCTTCCCCCTTTTAAATTACTTTAGTTTATTATAGACCGCCTCTTTCACCGAGTCGGGAACCAGTCCTTCTATACACCCTCCGAATTTTGCAACCTCTTTTAACAGGCTGGAGCTTAAATAAGAATTATTGCTGCTGGTCATTAAAAAAATCGTTTCAACTTTCTCCGAGAGTTTTTTGTTCATCAAAGCCATTTGAAATTCATATTCGAAGTCGGATACCGCCCGCAGCCCTTTAATAATTACATCGGCCCTTTGTTCCTCGGCATAATTGATTAGTAAACCGGAAAAATAATTGACTTCTACATTATCGTACTCCTTAGTGCTTTCTTTAATCATGTTTACCCGTTCTTCCACGGAAAACAACGATTTTTTGTTAGGATTGTTTAAAACGGAAACAATTAATTTATCACAAATTTTCGCACCTCTATGTATAATGTCCAGATGCCCATTGGTTACGGGATCAAAACTTCCGGGATAGATTCCTTTTTTCAACGCTAACACCTCCAACCTATTGATCTGATTTTTTTTTCAAAATTCGAATGACAGTATTCCCGTACTTTCTCTCTTTCCATAAAATAAAATATTCTTCTCCTATCTTCAGTGCCTCTTTTTTATCCTGTTCGATAATCATTATACCCTCCGGGGCTAGAAGACTTTTTTTTGCAATAATTTCCAAAGCTTCCTCCAGGCGTCCTGTACCGTAAGGAGGATCCAAAAAAATCAAATCAAAGGAAGCTTTTTCTTTACTTAAGGTTTCAAGTGCTCTACGAAAGTCCATTAGAAGGATTTTACTTTGGGCAGTGAATTTCGTTTTTTTTAGATTTTCCTCGATCACCCGGATGCTTCCCCGATGTTCGTCCGTAAAACAGCATTCCTTTGCGCCCCGGGATAAAGCTTCGATCCCAAGAGCACCGCTGCCTCCAAAGAGGTCCAATACCTTTGCATTGTATAGATGCAGTTGAATCATATTAAACATGGATTCTTTTACCCGATCCAATGTGGGTCGAGTGTTTTCTCCGGGCAACGAATCCAGCAGTTGTCCCTTTGCTCTTCCACCAATAACTCTCATAGCCTGTGAATTCCTTTCTTAACTGTAATCTTAATACATCCTCTTAGATCTACTTCATTCCTTCAACATTGATTTTTTACATCACTCTCGATATCGCTGTAATTTTTGATCCAGAACCCGTCGCAGTTTTTTATTTTTTTCCAGTATTAGTTTCGGATCTTCCTGCAGTAAAACCTTTACATCCTGCTGCACCTTTTTAAGAATACTTTGGTGTCGAAAAAAATTAGCGATCTTCAAGTTGTAAATTCCGTGCTGCCGAAGGCCAAAGAGCTCTCCGGGACCACGGATTTCCAGGTCTTTTTCGGAAATCAAAAATCCGTTGTTGGTCTGTTCCATAATTTCCAACCTTTTTCCGGTGTGTTCCTTAACCGGTTGGTGAAGTAAATAACAATAGGACTGATACCCTCCCCGACCGATGCGTCCCCGGAGTTGGTGCAGTTGAGCCAGACCGAAACGTTCGGCATTCTCAATAACCATAACCGTGGCATTGGGCACATCCACCCCTACTTCCACAACCGTGGTGGAGACCAAAACCTGCAGTTCTCCCTCGGTAAAGTTATTCATGACCTGTTCTTTTTCTTTATAAGACATTTTACCATGTAAAAGCCCAATTTTATAGTCTTTTAAATTATTTTTACCAAGCTGCTGATGCAAGTCCATGGCTGCCTTTAAATCCAAGGTCTCCGATTCATCGATAAGAGGGCATACCACATAGGCTTGCCGTCCTTTATTCAGCTCTTCTTTCAGCTGTTCGTATACCCGGTCCCGATCTTTCATTGGGGAAGTCTTGGTTTTAATGGGTTTTCTTCCCTTCGGCATCTGATCAATTACGGAAACCTCTAAATCTCCATAAAGGATATAGGCTAAGGTTCTTGGGATAGGGGTGGCACTCATAACCAGCACATGGGGATTTCTCCCTTTTTGTGACAGGGTTTTCCTTTGTCGAACCCCAAAACGGTGTTGCTCATCGGTAACTACCACGCTTAAATTATGGAACTCCACCTTTTCTCCGATTACCGCGTGGGTCCCTACCACCACATCGATTTTTCCTTCCCGGATTTTTTCCTGCATCAGTTTTTTGTTTTTTGCCGTAAGGCTGCCGGTTAAAAGACCGACAGAAATACCCAATGGATTCAAAAAACCTGAAAGAGTCTCATAATGTTGTTTAGCCAATATTTCCGTCGGGGCCATCATCGCCCCTTGAGTTTTCCCCGATGCGGCGGCCACCAACGCCGCCATAGCCACTACGGTTTTTCCCGAACCTACATCTCCTTGCACCAATCGACTCATGGGGATGTCGCCCTTAAGATCCTGTAGCACTTCTTGAATAACGGTATTTTGCGCTTTTGTAGCTTCAAAGGGTAAAGATTGCAAAAATGTTTGAACTTCCTTTTCTCCCCCTAAGGGGATTCCCTGTTGCTGCCGAACTTTTACTTTTTTAAAATTCAAAGACACCATTAAAAAGAAAAACTCTTCATATACCAGTCGGTACTTTGCAACTTTTAACCCTTTAGCCTGTTTAGGGAAATGAATGTTCTCCAGGGCCATCAGCCTTTGACAGAGTTTATTCTTATCAATCAGATCTTTCGGAAGGTTTTCAAAGGGGTTTTTATCACTTTTCCCCTTTAAGGATTCCAACAAGACTTTTATATGCTTAACCAGTTCTTTGTGACTGATATCCTTCGTCAGGGGATAAATCGGGAAAATGTCCTGCCAGTGGTTGTTCTGCTTTTCATCCAGAAGGATAAAATCCGGATTGGTGGTTTCCAATCCCCGGGGGCCTCTTTTGATTTCTCCATAAATACGTAGTTTCATTCCTCCGCTGATCTTTTGGCTCAAATAGGGCTGATTGAAAAAGGTAATCACAATTCTTCCCGTATCGTCCTGTCCGATCAATTGCAAAAGGGATGGTCCTCTTCCAAAAGCTCTTCGTTTCTTCAGGGGGTGTACTTGAAGTTCCAGGGTGGTTTTTTCTCCATCCTCCAGATCCCGGACTTTTTTTATTTCCCGTCGGTCTTCATAGTCCCTGGGAAAATGATATAGAAGATCTTCCAGGGTTTCAATGTTCAATTTCAAAAACCGCTGCTGTTTTTTCGGACCCACGCCCTTTATGGTGCTGATTTTTTCTTGTAAGTCCTCCAACTCATCCCCCTCTTTCCAGCGAAATAAATAGTATTCTTTATTTATAATTATCTTTTGTAATTCTTCTTTCTCCTATAAATAGAATAAGAAACAGTAACTGTTTCTTATTCTACGGAAAATAAATAGTAATATAGGGGCTGCCCGCCGTAATATACTTCCACTTCACAGTCCGGGTAGGCTTTTTCGATTTTTCCTTGAATCTTTTCTGCGGATTTCTTGTCGATGTCTTCTCCGTAAAAAAGGGTAATAATTTCGTGATCATCGGTTACCAGGTTTTCCAATAGTTCCAAGGATACTTTTTCCACATTCCGCCCAACGGCTTCGATTTTTCCATTGCCGATACCTAAAATATTGCCTTTTTTAATCTTCTTATCATTAACCACCGTGTCTCTTACCGCATAGGTTACCTGTCCGGTTTCGATCTCTTCCATGATTTCTGTCATTTCCTGAAGATTCTCCTCGGGGCTATTGCTTGGATTAAAACCAATCATCGCCGTAATTCCTTGAGGGATGGTCTTTGTGGGAATGACCATAATATTTTTCTCCGACATTTCCTTCGCCTGGTTTGCCGCCATGATAATGTTGCTGTTATTTGGTAGAATATAAATATTTTTCGCATTAATTTCATCAATGGCCTTCATGAAATCTTCCGTACTGGGGTTCATGGTTTGTCCCCCTTTAATTACATAATCCACATTGAAGTCCTTAAAGATTTTTTCGATTCCCTCCCCAATGGACACGGTAATAAATCCGAAGTCCTTTTCTTTCTCAGGCGCTTTTGCGGGATGTTTATCCTTAAACTGGAACCGCATGTTATCGATTTTTATATCCGATAGTTCCCCAAGGACCATGGCCTCTTCCATAACTTCTCCGGGATTATTGGTATGGAGATGCACCTTGATTAAATTTTCATTTCCCACCACCAGCATGGAGTCCCCCTGGTGCTGAATTTTTTCCCGAAAGGCCTCGGGGTCCGCGCCCTCGGTATTAATAATAAACTCCGTACAATAGGCAAATTCAATGTCGCCGCTGACACTCATTTCATGTACGTGCTCCACACTTTTTTGCATAATGGTAAGATCCTCACTGCTGGGTATCTCTCCCTTTAGAGCGCCCAGAATCCCCAGATATATATAGATCAGTCCCTTCCCTCCGGAATCCACCACTCCAGCTTCTTTCAAAACCGGCAGCATATCCGGGGTTCTTTTCAGTGTATTTTCTCCTTGATAAATCACTTTTTCAAGAAAATCTTCAATATCTGTTTCCTTTTTGGCGATTTTCAAAGCATATTCCGCACTTTCCCGAGCCACGGTTAAAATCGTACCCTCTACCGGTTTCATAACCGCCTTGTAGGCAGTATCCGCCCCCAGTTTAAGAGCGTTGGCCAAGTCTTCGGTATTCAGGGTTTCCTTTCCCTTTACTCCCTTGGCAAAGCCTCTCAGGAGCTGTGAGAGAATAACGCCGGAATTACCCCGGGCTCCCATTAATGATCCGTTAGCGGCTGCTTCCACAATTTCTTCAATATCATCACTTTTTACGGCCTTAACCTCTTTCATAGCCGACTGCATGGTCAGTGACATATTGGTTCCCGTATCTCCGTCGGGGACGGGAAATACGTTTAAATCGTCTACGATAGCTTTATTTTTTTCCAGTGTATGAGCACCGGATATTATCATTTCTTTTAACATTGAACCTGCTATTTCTTTTGTTCCCAACTGCGATCCCTCCTGTCTCTATTTTTCCACACGAATTCCTTGAACATGGATATTCACTTTATCCACCTTCATACCCGTTAGATTTTCGATATTATATTTTACCTTCTCGATAATATTATTGGCCACCACGGATATTTTCGTGCCGAATTCCACGATAATAAAAAGATCCACAGTAATAAGGTTGTCCTTTGTAGTGATCTTTACCCCTTTACTGGACTGTTCCCGCTTTAAAAGTTCTACAATTCCTCCTGCCGCTGATTTTGCCGCCATTCCCACGAGACCGTAACATTCCATTGCTGCGGTTCCCGCTATTGTAGCAAGGACATGTTCGTCAATAATGATTTCTCCGTATTGGCTCATAATTTTTCCTGACATCATAAAACCTCCTTTAGAATAGTTGCTCTTATCTTAATTTCATGGTATTTTAAGGTAAGACTCTTATTAATAGTCTTCAAATTAACTATAAAAAGTTTTCTAACCTTTATTTTATAATAATCTCATCAATAGTGCAACTAGAGAAGTGTTGAAAAGCTTTTCGGCAAAAAAATAAAAAGCTTGCCAAAGTTTGTTTCTCATGATAACATTATAGTGTTTTAAAGGTTTAGACAACCCTTGGAGGAGGTGTAGATAATGGCTAAGGTTTGTGCAGTTTGCAATAAAGGAGTAGTATCTGGACATAGAGTAAGCCACGCTGTT
>PWEO01000150.1 GCA_003553525.1 Clostridiaceae bacterium | reverse complement strand
TTTTTAGCCTACCTGGCAGCTTTCGGCCTGATGAGCCTGGGGTCCGTTCATGACGGGATACTAATATCCCTGTCGGGACTCCTGGGCTACCTGGGAGATCAGTACTCTAAAGGATGGCTTCTTAAAGCCCTAAAACGTTATGAAAATGGAGAGACCGGGATTTCTGGGATGGAAGGTTTGGAAGAGGAGAAGGAAGCGATGGAAGCGATGGAAGAAACGAAAGTGAGTAAAAGAAAGTAAAGCAAAACAAAGTAAAGCAAGACAAAGCAAGACAAAGAACAGGGACTCATCTGGATGTTGGTAACAGATTAGTTCCTGTTCTTTGTTTAGTCATTTTAGTTATTGTTGCAATGGTACTTTTTTAAAAACACCTTTATTATTTTTCGATCAGCACCAGCGCTTCCTGGCCTTTTTCCGCTTTTTCATGGGCTTCTTTCAATGAAAATACGTATCATCGATTAATTCACGAGGATGGTAGACACTTTTTGTGGAAGTGATCACCGCACTAAGATAACCATCAATAGGCCTGTGACATCCCAGTGAATGAAAATCAATGGATCTTACCTGATCCATGATTCGGTGAGAGACGGATTTCACTTCCTCAAAGGAACCTTCCAGGAACGCCACAAATTCATCGCCTCCGGCCCTGGCAATCCCGTGGTTTAGACCATGCTCCTGCAAGGTATCCTCAAACACCTTGTAGAGTGCCACAATAACTCTGTCTCCGACTTCATAGCCATCGTGACGATTAATCTCCAGAAATTTTCGTATATCGTAACGGATAAAGCCGAAGGTGGTTCCCGTCAGGCCTTTCCTCAACAGATTTTCCACATCTTCCACCAGCATATCCATATTCGGTAATTTTTTTTTTATATCCATCAGTTCATTTACATCCAGCTTTGACAAATCAACAGTTTTATCCATTATAAAACCCTCCTTTTCAATCATGGAAAGGAGCTTTTGAATTTGAAGGGATTTAAACAGGGAATGCTGAAATTCCCTGGTGATTTCCACTTTTTTCTTTGCAAGGGCCCGTATCAGTTTTCCGGAATCCACCGGACCTATGAACAGCTCCTTAATTTCCTCCAGGGAAAAGCCCAGGGATTTTAAAGTGAGAATCCATTGCAGCATCGGGTCCTGGTTTCGACTGTACAGCCGGTATCCGGATTCTCGATCCACTTTTTCCGGCAGAAAAAGACCGATTTCATCATAATATCTCAGCATCTTCGAAGTGATCCCGTGGATTTTGGCCAAAGCTCCTTTAGTATTTTTATTATAAACCTTATCGGAGATTTATGACTTGTTGGAAGTGCTTCCAATCATGTACAATAAAGATAAGGGAAAGACGAGCCCTGGATAGGGGATCAGAATAAAGGAGTGGGATAAATGGAAAGAAAAAAGGATAAGGATCTAAGAGATATTGTTCGAAAAAGCTATGGACAAACAGCAAATGGAAAACCGGAACAGGGGGGCTGCTGCAGCGGTAATGAAAGCGAAGGGTTTGGAAAAGAAGTTTCCCGTTCCATCGGATATAGCGATGAAGATACCACGGGTATTCCTCAGGAGGCGGATATGGGTCTTGGGTGTGGAAATCCACAGCTCATTGCCGGCATCGAAGAGGGAGAAGTCGTGGTGGATCTCGGCAGCGGAGGTGGAATTGACTGCTTCCTGGCCGCTAAAAAAGTAGGGGATCTAGGAAAGGTCATCGGCGTGGACATGACACCGGAGATGGTATCCAAAGCAAGAAAGCTGGCAGATCGCAACGGCTATCAAAATGTGGATTTTCGCCTGGGAGAAATTGAAAATCTTCCTGTGGCCGATGGTACAGCGGATGTTATCATTTCCAACTGTGTGATTAATCTTTCGCCGAAAAAACAGCGGGTGTATGATGAGGCTTACCGGGTATTGAAAAAAGGAGGCAGACTTGCTCTTTCCGATGTGGTGCTGTTTCAGGAACTTACGGAGGAGATGAAGCAGGATGAACGGCTTTACTGCGGATGAGTGAGCGGCGCTTCTTCAGTTGAAGAAATAAAAAAGTATTTGAAAAAAGCCGGTTTTTCCGATATCGAAGTTGAAACCGAGAAGGTTTCCGAGGAATACGCAAAACAATGGAGCCATGACCTGAATGTTGGGGAATTCGTCATGGCGGCCAAGATCAAGGGAAAGAAAAAGTAGGGGAGGACAAAAGATACGTCCCCCTGTCCTCCATTCCCCTGGGCTCCAGCTGAAAACCGGAAAGGCCGGCGGAGGCTCCTAAGACGAACAAAAGATTAAAGATGTTGGAGCCGATGATGTTGCCGATGGCAATATCCCCTTCGCCTTTTTTTGCGGCGACCACACTGGTGAGCAGTTCCGGAAGGGAAGTTCCTGCAGCAACAATGGTAATGCCGATAACGGTTTCCGATAATCCGAGGGCGGTTGCAATAGCCACAGCGCCGTTAATGGAGAGGTTGGCGCCGAAAATAATCAATAATAATCCTCCGATGGTCATTACGATAGCCGTCGGGGTTTTTCGTTGTTTTTCGTGGAGTGCTATTTCTTCATGATCCTGCCGGATCATCAGTAACATACTATATAGGTACATAGCAAAAAGCAGCAGTAGTACGATTCCGTCGTATCGGGTGTATCCGAAGAGGCCATCAGCTTCATAGGCTAGAAATAAGGCTATGGTCGTAGCAATCACCATAAAGGGGATTTCTTTTCGTAAAGCGGAGATATGAATCGACATCGGCTTGATCAGTGCGGTGATGCCGAGAATTACCAAGAGGTTAAAAAGATTCGATCCCAGCACATTACCAAAAGTAATTCCGCTTTGTCCGCTGAGGGAACTCTGAATGCTAACGGCGGCCTCGGGGGCACTGGTACCAAAGGCCACCAGGGTTAAACCGATAACCATAGCGGGAACCTTCAGTTTCCGTGCAATACTTACGGACCCGT
>PWEO01000099.1 GCA_003553525.1 Clostridiaceae bacterium | reverse complement strand
ATCAATTTGATTATAGTGCTCGCTTTGATCGATTAGGATGCTTTCCCCTCATTCTCTTTCCCCCGCCCCTTTGCCAACTTTTTAAGCATGATCTGGCTGAAGGTTATGATCAATAAAAGATTCATAATCACCAGGAAGTATACCATACGGCCTTCCAAGGACATTTGGCTTAGGTTTACCCTGGTCCAATGGAAAATTCGAAGGGGATAAACCACAAACAATGAAAATATGCCGCTGACAATCATTCCGTCAAATACTTCCCGAAACACCCGTCCCGTAACCATAATTCCGGAAATCCAGTCCACATTCAGGAAAACTGCGTTTCGAAGAACGTTTAGAACCACGAACAGGGTTAAAAAGTAAGCGAAAATCAGAATCAGATCTTTCACTTGATCCCGCTGAGAAGTTTCTTCTTCTACTATATGAGCTTCATAGGGTTGCAGCCGGGAAAGGATCCGGGCCTCAAATCCCCCGCTGATCGAGAGTTCTTCTACACCGGCCAGTTGATCATTCATAAACATATATTGATCAAATTCAGTTTTGCAGGCTTCGCATTTTGTCAGATGCTTTTGAAACCTTTTTTCTTTCCTTTTCGACAGCTCTCCGTCTAAGTATTGATTTATATATTTTTCACAGCTTCTGCAGTCCATGGGCTCCCCTCCTTTATGATGGTACTTAACTCTTCTTTTAGCATCTTTCGTCCCCGATGCAGTCGGTTCTTTACCAGGGACATGGGCATGTGTAAAATTTCTGCAATTTCTTTATAGCTTTGCCCCTGCTGATGGTAGAGAATAATCAACATCCGGTACTCCTCGGGAAGGGACTGAATCGCCTGTTCAATCTCCCGCTTCTGCTCTTTGTATAAGTAGGCGTCCTCGGCGCTGATGGGGGGCTCTCCGGCTTTGATCCCCTCTTCTAAGGGAACACTCTCCCCCCGCTTCTTTCGTAAGTAATCAATACAGGTATTTCTGCCGATGCTTAGGATCCATGTGGAAAACTTCATCTTTTGATTGTATTTATCCAGGTTCTGATAAGCCTTTAAAAATACTTCCTGACTGAGATCCTCCGCCTCCTGCCTCTGATACACCATGCGGTAACACAGGGAAAACACCGCATTTTTATAAGCGCTGATAATCTCACCGTAGAGTTGGGTATCCCCTTGTAAAATTCGATTTATTTTGTTTGCTTCAGAGTTTTCCAAACGGTATCCCCTCCTCTTACAAGGACTTAAAGAAGAGAGATTGACAGGAGGGGACGGGGGGGACAGGGGGACGGAGTAATTGTCCCCTTTGGGAGGGGACAATTACTCCGTCCCCCTGTCCCCCATCCCCGCTCTGCCCATGTCTTCGTCCCTCTGTGGCCCTGTCGCCCTTCTCTCGCCTTCACTCTTTCTCTTCTTATCCTTATATACGAACAAAAAATAAAAATGTCTGCTATGTAAAAAAGATCTAAAGACCAATGCTTATGTCCTTAGATCCTTTCGGTTATGTCTTTCCACATAATGAGGGCGTCTTCCCCATTATCGGTGTAGTATCCCGGCCTTCGCCCTAAAATGATGAAGCCGTAAGACTTATACAGTCCGATGGCCACTTCGTTGGATTCCCGGACTTCCAGGGTTACTCGAAGGATTTTCCGATTTTTCAGTTCCCGAATCAGTTCTTCGAGAATTTTTTTTCCGATCTCACGGCCCCGGTACTCCGGTGCCACGGCGATGTTGGTGATATGTCCTTCATCTATAATCAGCCACACCCCGGCGTATCCCACGATCACCCCGGCGATTTCCGCCACCGTGTAAAAAGCCAGCTTGTTTTCCGTTACTTCTTTGATAAAGGCTCCACGGCTCCACGGGGTGGTAAAGGAGGCTTTTTCTATGGCCATGACACCGTCCACATCTTCCAGCGTCATTTGCCTGAGCCTAACTTCCGGTGCTTTTTCTTCCTTCATTCCGCCGATGCCTCTTTTCCCAGAGATTTTTGCCGCTCATCGAACTGCACCTCTGCTTGAGACTTTCGTAGATAAATGGGCTTTAATTCCTCCGTCCCGTAGGATTTACCCGCGAGATGCTTTCTTCTGGTCAGCTCTCCCACAACTGAAGCCCGGGGAATTTGGTGGGCGAAAAAAGCTTTTTCGAAGGAATCTCCCAAACTTTCTTCAAGGATATTTTCATAAAGACTCACTCCGTCCCCCACAAAAATAATTTTTCTCTCAAGCTTCGCCGCAACCTCGATTAAATCCTGAATTTTAATGACTTCCGTCTCTCTTACCATTGTTACAATCGCTTCATTCTTTTTATTGCTGTCAGAGTTTCCCGGGTTCTGGAAATTTCCCGGATCTTCTGGGTTGTAATGGCTTTCACGGTTTGGGCGATTATCAATGCTTTGATCTCTTCGGTACTGATATAGCCCGGCATATACTTGCCTTCGCTGGGCATCCAGAATCGGACAGATGATCCGGTCCGTAGGTGCGATCCCTGCTGCCAATACCTCCAAGGCCGATAAACCCACCACGGGCTTTCCAAAGGCCTCGGCCATGCCTTTAATGGTACTGATCCCGATTCGAAGGCCGGTAAAGGCTCCCGGTCCTATGGTTACACCGAAAACATCAATATCCTCCGGGGTTAAATCGACACTTTTAAACGCGGTCTCGATCATGGGCATCAAGTTCTCTGAATGGGTTTTTTTATCATTCAATGTGTTTTCCAACAACACTTTTTCATCTTCCAATATTCCGATGGTGGCAATCTTCGATGAGGTATCCAACGCGAAAATCTTCATGCTTTCAACTCCTTTAACCAGTTTTCATGAAGGATTTTTCGGCCCTTGATGATCACTTTTCTTGTAATGGGACTTTCTCTTAGAATTTCAATCCATAAAGACTCCTCGGGAATCAATTCCTTAATCATATCCGCCCACTCGATAATGGTAACCCCTTTGCCGAAGAAATACTCCTCGTAACCGATTTCTTCCAGCTCTAAAGGGTCGTCAATACGGTAAACATCAAAATGATATAGGGGAAGTTTCCCGTCATACTCCTGAATAATCGTAAAGGTTGGACTGGTGATGTGCTCTTCAATATTCATGCCCAGGGCAAAGGCCTTGGTGAAGGTGGTTTTTCCCGCACCGAGATCTCCCGTCAGGCAGACAATATCTCCCCCTTCTGCAAGTTCTCCGAATTTTTCCGCAAGAGCCTCCAGTTCCCCTTGATCCAACTGCAGCTCTGCCCGGAACGTACTTTCCTTTTCTTCTATTGAAATGATTTGATGCATTCTATCGGCTCCTTTTTCATCTGAAATCACAGTATTAATACATTACATTTTAACACATTTTTGCAGATTTTAAAGAAGGAGTGGAAGAACCCCGAACTAAGCGGTCTTTAAAAGACTTTTTTAGCACGGGGCCTATGTTTTACTTTTCGGGATTGATTCCGTTTTGATTATGAAAATTTCGTTGCACCATACCAAAGGATTTATACATTCCCAGTTCTTCATAAAAAGATTGTTTCTCGTTATCACAGGTAAGATCCACCATATAGAAGTCCTGCAATTCGTTTAACATATGTTTTGCCAACTCCTGGCCGACCCGTTTGCCTTGGTATCCCTCAATTACTTCAAGCAGAGGTATGTAACAGGAAAGAATTCCATCGCTGATGGCATTGATAAAGCCCACTATCTCATTTTTCTCCTCATCCACAGCCACAAAGGTGCAGAAACTTCTCTCTAAAATTTTACGATGGGTTTTCTCACTGGGCGGATTGGGCCAGCCCTTAAAGAAGCCTTGCGCAAAGGGGATCTCCTCCGTGACGTCGTATCGTTTGTAAGAAATCATTAAATCATCCTCCATTATGTTTTATTATACCGGTATTTTCTTGAGTTCCGGCATTTCCTGATTGATAATCCTCCCGGCATAATTCCTATCCTTTACCCAGTCATACACCGATTCTTCGGGGATAATAAGGGGCATTCGGTGGTGAACCTCGATGGAAGGATTCGCCTGAGTGGTGAGAATTACAAAACTGGGTACTTCATCAAACACCCGCCAGATGCCCGCTAAAAATAAACGGTTGGACTCCGGCCTCTGAAACAGATACTTCCTTTTTCGACCCTTCGCATCCACATCCTTGCTGTCCCACTCGTAGAATCCACTGGTCGGAATGATGCAGCGCTGGTTTTGATAGGCCTTTTGAAACATGGGCTTTTCGGAAACGGTCTCGGATCTGGCATTAATGATGGGCCGTTTGTTGCGAAAATTCGGAAAACCCCAGCGAAAAAAATCTGCCTGATCTTCTCCCAGGATGATAGGGGCTTCATTGGTGGGAAACATTTCCCCGGCCTTCAGTTTTTCTTCCACATCTTTGATCACCGAAAGGATATCCTGAAAATCTCCCGGTTCAAAGTGATAACGTCCGCACATGGTCTCCCTCCCTTTTCCTTTTCCTTTTCCTTTACCTTTTCCTTTACCTTTACCTTTTTCAGCTGATCTTCAGTAAAACTATTCCTTAACAACCTTTTTTTCCATTTTACGATGCTTTCCTCAGAAAGGCAAGAGAAATTTCAGATAAATGCAGGCTTAAGGAAGGAACCTTCGCGGGAAGAGCATCGGTTCCCCCGGAAGGAAAAAATCCGGTCAACGGGACGGGGATCGGGCTTGTGTTCAATCGAAAAAAAAAGAGACAGCGCCTCTCTGGTATTCATCCAGTTCGACACCTGTCTCCTTTGCTTTTCTAAGAAATCCCACAGGAATTTCTCAAGGCCGTATATTGGTTCAATATTTCTTTCCGTCCCTATTTGCCCTTTAATAACGGGGCAATGTTTTTATACAGAAGCATCGTTACCGCTCCAATGATGATTCCTTTTATCAGATTAAAGGGAGTTACTCCATATAATACCAAGGTCGGTACATCTACGATTCTGGAGTTTACCACGGTACCCATTTGCACAATGGCATCGATGGGCATAAAGTTCGAATAAAAAGGAATTAAAATGTAAATATTTGCAATGGCTCCTACAACCGCCATGGAGACAGCTCCCACAACGATTCCGATCATGGCACTTTTTCGGGTCTTATTCCTGTGATAGATATAAGCTGCAGGGAATACAAAGGCAGATCCTACTAAAAAGTTCGCGAAACTTCCCACCCCGCCGGTGCTGGAGTTGGTCATAAAGTGTAAAAACGCCTTTACCATTTGAATAATTACTCCTGCTACAGGGCCCAGTGCAAATCCGCCGATCAGTGCCGGTACATCACTTAAATCAATTTTTAAAAATGCGGGAAAAATGGGTAGTGGAAAGTCCACAATCATCAGTACGTAGGCCATTACCGCTAAAATTGCCATTTTTACCATGCTGTTGGTTGAAGATAGGGTTGCTTTAAATCCTAAAGTTTTTTGCTTTTGAGTATTTTCCATTGTTGTTTCCTCCTTAAATTTTTTAAAGAGGGATCTGCAGGAAGTTTGTCGATAATAAAAAAACCGAAGAGAAACTCTCTTCGGAATTGGGTTCGACTTCAGTTGTTAGGCGACGTTAAGTAGCCTAAAAACATCTTCCTCTTCTCCCATCCAGACTGTACTGTCGGTATCGGACTTACACCGATTCCATCGATTGATCAATCGATTCGCGGACTATAACCGCCGGTCGGGAATTTCACCCTGCCCCGAAGAATAAATCATTATTCAACTTTGTTACATTTTTATTATACCCTGAAGGCGGAAAGTTATGCAAGGGGATTTTTGATAATTATTATTGTTTGAAAATATAAAAAACTCCTCCAGCCCATTTTCCCGCCGGAGAAGTTTTCTGACATAAATCTTATTTCTTATACATCTTGTTTTACCGTTTTAAGCCTCGTATACCACTTCACCGTTAATGATGGTTACGGAGACCTTCGCCTGAATATCTAAAGGATCCTTATCCCATAGTACCAAGTCCGCATCTTTTCCGGCTTTGATACTCCCTAGGCGGCTTTCCATTCCTAAAATTTCCGCAGGATAAATGGTAATGGCTTTTAAGGCTTCCAAGGAATCCATTCCGGACTTCACCGCTAGCGCCGCAGCCATGGGTAGGCTTTCGATAGGAATTACAGGGTGATCGGTCATAATCGCCACTTTTACTCCCGCCCGGTTCAGTATGCCCGGGGTTGCAAAGGTCTTGTTTTTCAGCTCAAACTTGGTATTGTGTCCAAAGCTCGGTCCAACCACTGCGCTAAGCCCTTCTCTTTTGATAATATCCGCAATCAGATGTCCCTCGGTGCAGTGCTCTAAGGTAATTTTTGCGTTGAACTCCTTAGCGATTCGAATAGCGGTTAAAATATCATCGGCCCGGTGGGCGTGGGCTTTTAATGGAACTTTTCGTTCCAGCACCGGTAGCAGTGCCTCCAGTTTCATATCAAAGGCCGGTAATTTCGTTTTGTCGATTCCCGCCTCTTCCTTTTTCTCTTTATAAGCCTTCGTCTTTAAAAGATTTTCTCGAAGAACGGCGGCTGTGGCCATTCGGGTCATGGGAGAGGTTTTCTTTTCCGCATATACCCGCTTGGGGTTCTCGCCGAAGGCAATTTTCATGGAATTGTATTCTTCTACGATCATATCATCGATGTAGTCTCCATGGGTTTTAATAATGGCAAACTGTCCGCCGATTACATTGGCACTTCCCGGGCCTGCAGCCGTGGCGGTAATGCCTCCCATAACGGCATCCTTGAAAGTCTTATCCATGGGATTGATTCCATCAATTGCTCGCAGGTGGGGGGTTGAGGGATCCGTCATTTCATTCACGTCGTTTCCTTCAAAACCGATGGCGTCTTCAAAGAGTCCTAAATGCGTGTGGGCGTCGATCATCCCGGGCATTAATATTTTCCCTTCTCCGTCAATCACGGTTGCGCCTTCGGGTTCCGTCAGGTTTTCTCCAACTTCCCGAATTTTACCGTCATTTACCAGTACGTCCCCTTTTTCAAAAATTTGTCCTTCCATGGTGTATACCTTAGCATTTTTAATGAAAATCATAGATTGATCTCTCCTTTTATTTTGAATTATATAAATCTTTTGTCATCATATTAATTATTTTATATGATTTTCCCAATGATTACAAGAATTTATTTCGATTGTCAAAGTATCTCTGAAAAAGCACCGGGAGATCGGACTCCTCCTGTTATATTTTTTTGGCGGTTGCCATGGATATCTGTTATAATGGGATGAGAAAAAATACTGCAAGGAGGACAGGGGGACGGAGTAATTGTCCTCTTTATCGAAGGACAATTACTCCGCCCCCCTGTCTCCCCCTGTCCTCCCAATGTTAAACTGCGAATCCAGAAAGGAAGAAATTATATGGTTAAAGTTGCAAAAAATGAAGTGAAGAAAGATTTCCCCATAAGTACCGAACCCAAGGTAAGTGCCGAGGCCTGGGCTCGTCGGTTTATTATTTATATCTCCGGCCTCTTTTTACTGGCCTTAGGTGTGGCGTTTTCAATAAAATCGGGACTGGGTGTCTCACCGGTAACTTCTTTTCCCTTCGCCTTAAGTTTGGTGCTAAATCAGGATGTGGGATTCATGAGTACCGTCGTATTCTCTTTTTATGTACTGCTTCAGATTCCCCTGCTTCGAAGAAGCTTCAAGCTGAAAAATCTTTTTCAGCTGGCTATTGCCAGTCTTTTCGGCTTTTTTGTTACGTTGACTACAACGATTGTTGCACCCTTATCCACTACCGGATACTTTTCACAGCTGATCTTGTTAGGAATCAGTCTGATACTGATCGCCATAGGCATTCTTTTTTACCTGACCTCCAATGTCATCCCTATGCCTTCTGAAGGTTTGGTGCTTGCGGTGCAAAGGGCAACCAGAGTTCCCTTTTCCAGAGTGAAGGTACTCTTTGATGTGACCAGTGTTTCACTTGCCGGTATTCTTTTGATCTTCTTTTACGGAAATGTAGTTGGCCTAAGGGAAGGTACTGTAATCGCAGCTCTTGGCGTCGGAAAGCTGATCGGGGTATTTTCCAGATGGTTTAAGCCGGCCCTCCTACGCTTTTGCAAAAGTGATATAGCGGAAAAGCAGTAAATTAAAGCAACACAAAGGGGACGGAGGTTTTTGTGTCATGATAGCACAAAAACCTCCGTCCCCTTTGTGTTGCTCTTTGTATTAATCAAAATAGATATTTCTACAACGGGTTTCTTTAACGAAAAACGTTGCGATAAATCCGATGGCCACTGCAATAAAACAGTATAGAAAAGCCCGTTGATAGATCTCTTGGTATGACCAGATGCCCACATAGGTATCAAATACATTTCCGATCATGGTGGGAAGCACGGCACCGCCAAGAAAACCGCCGATGTTTACAATACTCATGGCAATACCTGCAAGGGCGGGATGATTGACCTCTTTCGCGCAGGCCCAACCCAAGATAAAAGCGGCGCAGCTAAAGCCCAGTATGAAATATAAGGGAAAGAGAATTTCCACAGGAGGCATGCCTCCGTTAACAAACACAATGATTCCCCAAGTCAAAAGATAAACTCCTGCAAAAATCATCATCGGCAATTTTCGATACTTTATTTTATCGGAAATTTTTCCAATGACAATCCCTCCAATGGCCAGTCCAAACACCGCTGCGGTTAAGTAGTTCGGCGCTGACGCAGAGTCCATTCCGTATACATCAACCAGGTAGCTTTGTCCCCAGGTTCCCGTTAAGACGATAAATGATCCGAAAAAACCGGTGAATCCGATAAAAGCCGGCCAGGTCCGCCAATTTTTCAAGGCTCCCAGCAGTCCCTTAAGAATCGTTGGGCGCTGGATTTCCCGCTGATTTGTTTCCACGGTTACAGCAATCTGTGAGCGCTCCTTTTTACCATTCTCGCTATCCTCTTCTCTATCATTATCTTCTTTTTGGTCCGCCTCCCGCTCGATATCTTTAATCGATGGCAGTCCCATATCCTTCGGAGTGTTTCGAACGATGATATATGAGAGTACGGCTATACCCAGGGTTAGGATACCGATGGCCACAAAAGTACTTCGCCAGGTAAAGTAAGCGACCAGTAGCGCCAGGGGGGTTTGAGCAATCACCCCGCCCATGTTGCCTACAAAAGTGGTCAGGCCGGACATGGTTCCAAATTCACGGTCATAGTACCATTCCCCAAGCACCTTCAGTACCGCTATAAAAACCACGGAAACCCCAAGTCCAACCAACAGTCTTCCCACATACAAAAGCGCTACCGTTGGAGCTAAGCCGAAAATCACTGAACCGACCCCTGCAAAAAGCATTCCCACGGTCACGGTTTTTCGAGCACCCAGTGAGTCCGCCAGAATCCCCGAGGGAATCTGCATCAGTAAATAGGCGTAAAAATACGTCCCGGAGATGTTAGCAAAGGTTGTTCCCGTAATTCCAAAACTCTCCACCAGGTCCTGCCGCACGACCCCTGCCGCCAGTCGGTGGAAAAACACCACAACATAGGCAAGAACCAAGATTCCCCAAATTGCCCATCGATAGCTTCGTACTTTTTTTACCGCCTCGGGATTTATGGAATTCTCCTGATTTCGTATATTCTCTTCCATCTTGATCTTCTCCTCAGTCTTAATCTTTTCCTAGCTTCCGTCCTCAGTTAAGTATCTGCATTCCCCCAGGATTCTAAAGCTTTGGCAGAAGGCATTGTGACACAAAAACCTCCGTCCCCTTTGTGTTACGTCCCCTTTGTGTTAATCCACGTCCTTCATGCTAAGGCCCACTCGGCCGCGCTTTAAGTCGATGTCTACGACTTTGACCTTTACGATGTCTCCTACGGATACCACGTCCATGGGGTTTTTAACGTATTTGTTGCTGAGCTTGGAGATATGGACCAGGCCGTCATTTTTCAGACCGATATCCACAAAGGCGCCGAAGTCGATGACGTTTCGTACGGTACCGGTGAGCACCATATCCTGCTCTAAATCCTCAAGCTTTAACACATCGGTTTTCAGGATGGGCTTTTGAATGTCTTCTCTTGGGTCCCGTCCCGGTTTTTGCAGTTCATCGGCGATGTCCTCCAGGGTTGGGAGACCGATTTCCAGCTCCCCGGCCAAGGCTTTTTTGTCCTTGGTTTTCAGTCGCTCTTTGATATCACTGAAGGCTTTCATTTCTCCTTTTTTCCAGGAGTAGCCCAGGGCGTCCAGAAGGCCTTCTGCGGCTTTATACGACTCCGGGTGAACCGAAGTACGATCCAGGGGATTTTTTCCGTTATAGATCCGAAGGAACCCGGCGGATTGGACAAAGGCCTGGGGTCCAAGTCTTGCGACTTTCTTTAGCTGCTTCCGGTCGGTAAACCGTCCGTTTTCCTCCCGGTAAGCCGCAATATTTTTCGCCACGGCTTTGGATATCCCGGAAATATACTCCAGTAGGGATGCCGAGGCGGTATTTAAATCCACGCCTACGGCGTTTACCGCGTCCTCCACGACACCTTTTAGGGCGTCGTCCATTCGCTTTTGATTCACATCATGCTGATACTGGCCCACACCGATATGTTTCGGATCAATTTTAACCAGCTCCGCCAAGGGGTCCTGTACTCTTCTTGCAATGGATATGGCTCCACGGATGGACACATCAATATCCGGGTATTCTCCCTGGGCAATTTTTGACGCGGAGTACACGGAGGCTCCCGCTTCATTTACGATCATATAATACACTTTCTCATCGATCTCACTGATCATGTCCGCTACAATCTGTTCCGATTCCCGAGAAGCGGTACCGTTTCCAATGGCAATAATTTCAATATTATGTTTTTTAATCATCTCTTTCATAACCTTTTTCGCCGGCTCCACCTTATTTTGGGGAGCGGTGGGGTATAGAGTCTGATACTCCAAAAGTTTTCCCGTATCGTCCACGACGGCAACCTTACATCCCGTTCGAAAGGCGGGATCGTATCCCATAACCACTTTTCCGGAAATCGGCGGCTGCAGCAGTAAGGCTTTGAGGTTTTCTCCAAAGACTTTGATCGCCTTTTCCTCGGCGGTTTCCGTAAGGTCGCTTCGAATTTCCCGCTCAATAGAGGGTTCGATCAATCGTTTATAACTGTCTTCAATGGCGGCTTTCAGTAAATCGTAACCGATGGATTTCGGATTGTTAATCTCGAACTGCTCTAAATACCGAAGAATTTTTTCCGTATCCATTCGCACATTTACTTTTAAAAACTCTTCCTTTTCTCCCCGGTTCATGGCCAGCCCCCGGTGGGGGGGCAGGGTTTTGATGGTCTCTGCATACTCATAGTACATTTCGTAGACGGAATCCTCTTTCTTCGCGGCCTTAGACTCCATTACCCCTTCTTTAAAGGTCAGATCCCGAATTTTTTTACGATGCTTCGGATTGTCGGAAACCCACTCGGCGATAATATCGGAAGCCCCTTCCAAGGCATCCTCGGTGGTATGTACTTCCTTTTCTTCATCAAGATACTCCGCCGCCAGGGCCTCTAAGCTCCCTTGTTCTTTTTCCTGGTCATAAATCAACTTCGCCAGTGGTTCTAATCCTTTCTCCTTGGCCTTGGTGGCCCTGGTTCGTCGTTTCGGTTTAAAGGGCCGGTAAATATCCTCCACTTCTTGCAGACTTTTGGCTGTCTCAATGCTTTTGGCGATTTCTTCCGTAAGATTTCCCTGCTCCTCGATTAGGCGCTTTACTTCGTCTTTTCTGCCGTAGAGATTTCGAAGGTAAATTAACCGCTCGGATAAATCTCTAAGAACCTCATCACTGAGGCCTCCGGTCATCTCCTTTCGGTAACGGGCAATAAAGGGGATGGTATTCCCTTCATCAATCAGTTCCAGGGTTTTTTTCACCTGACTTTCCTTTAAGTTGAACTCTTTGGTTAGTACCTTTACAACATCCATTCATTTTCCTCCTTATAAACATATACTAAAAATATTATAACATAAAAAAAGCACTGACAAGAACGGGGAATTTACCCGAATTGAAAGTGCGTACTGTACTTCTTATTTATACAACCGAGAAACCCGGCGACTTCAGACGTGGATAGTTAAAGGCTTTAATTTACAAATCTTCATGTTGGGGTTTTTCCGATACTTTTTCCACAGCGCGAATCAGTTCTCTTAACACATCGGATTTAAACTGCAGACTGAACTCATTAAGCTTCGCATATAAACTGCCCTTTTCCGTTACTACATACATAGGTTTTAGATTACTCAGTGCAATGGCCTGTACATCTTCCTGGCATTTTTTACAACTTTGGATGTGCTCCTGATCTTTTATTACTCCGGATAAATGCTCCTCGACCAAAATTTCCATATAGTTCTTTACCATAGAGACCTCCCGCAGAATTTATTTTACCATAGTATACTTACCCACTTCATTATTCGATTAAACCCAATTATTTTTCATCCGATCCATCCGGTTTTTCAGTAATACCTATTCTATGATCATAGTAGCTCTGATGGATTGGGGGTTATCCTCTGCCAAGTCCGTCGTTGTCATTCATCACATGATCCGTAAGATTTCCTTTACCATAGGTCATTCCCGCCACAATTTGTCGCTTTTTCTTTAAGTTCGGGGTGGCTTCTTCTTTTTCAATACCTTCGGCGTCCTGCTTTTCACCTAGTTCCACCCAAGCTTCATACAGAGGCTTTAATACTTTGATGCCTTCTAACAGCTTCTCCGGAGCCTTCTCCGTTTTTCCCTGGGTGATGATTTTATTTACATATACATATAAGCTGCGGGTGTCCATCGCGATTTTGGAGTCCCCTTGCGTCGTAGCGTTTAACTCTGCAATAATATCTCTGGCTTTTTCCACCTTTTCCATTACTAATTCTTCATTGGATTTTTCAACGGCATATACCGCCGCTTCCAAGTTCATCATCGCGGCCTCATAAAGCACTGCCACAAGCTGGGCCTCATTGGCATTTGCAATTTTGTTCGATAAATATTCCCGCTCCATTATAACCCTCCTAGGTTTTCCTTCAACTTTTATCTAATCATACTCAGATTAAAATACATCACCCTAAACTAAAGTATATGAAACCTTTAAAAAGTATACAAAATAGGGACACAGAAGAATTTAGGGGGCTTCTTCTGCGTCGCTTAAGTGATTGGCATATTGATTTTAATTAAAAGCCATTAACCGCCCAGTAGTTGTAGTACAGACTGTGGCATTTGGTTGGCTTGCGCAAGCATGGCTGTTCCTGCTTGGTTTAAGATGTTCAGTTTAGT
>PWEO01000102.1 GCA_003553525.1 Clostridiaceae bacterium | reverse complement strand
GTGATCCCCACCCTGTTTTTACTGTTGGGAGATCAAAACATGTATCAGCGCTTAGCCTCCTCAAAGGGAGATTCCGAGACAAAGCTCGGTACCATAGGCTGGGGAATCGGTCTTGTGGTGATCTACCCCGCCATTGCCATTATCGCCTTTACCGCCCGGGTAAACTTCCCGGATATTGCTGCGGGCCAAGCACTGATTGCAACCACTACGATTATGCCGATGATGGTGGGAGGATTACTCCTTGCGGCCATCACCGCCTTTATCATTACCACGGGAAGCTCCTATTTACTTTCCGCAGCCACGAATATCACCATGGACATTTACGGGAACTATATTAAGCCCGATGCAAGCAGCAAAGAAAAACTGGTTTTCACAAGAATTATGATCCCCATTATCGGAGTATTGGCTTACGTACTGATTCAGTACTTCCCCTCAATACTGGCGGCCCAGATGTACGCCTATACCGTATACGCAGCCGGAATTACACCGGCAATTTTGGCCGTATTCCTATGGAATAAGCGGGTAACGAAGGCCGGCGGCCTATCCTCGATGATCGCCGGAGTTATTGCGACCCTGGTTGTGGAATTCGGAAACCTGATTCCCTACGACGCCGCAGTGGTATCGGTGCCGATTGCAATAGCCGTGCTGATTGTGGTAACCCTTTTGACAAAACCGGAAAAGAGCATAGAGCCGTAGGAAACCGACCTATGAATTAATTGTTTTAATATGAGCTAAAAGCAGGGACTTGGAGGTCCCTGCTTTTTTTATTTTTTTAAATGTGCTATATTTTTTTGTTTTACTATGGCTTTGTGAGTATAGGACAACTGCAAAACAAAAAAAGAGGACCATCCTTCTGTCCTCTCAGTTCTTCCCTAAAAAATAAGTGCCGGTAAATTACCGACACTTATAAAGTTCTGCTTGCTTATTTTCGTGGAATTTTCAACTGCTGCCCTACATAAATCCGATTCGGATCCGTAATGTTGTTGAGTTTCACAATCTCCGTCGTTGTTACTCCTGAGTTTATTGCAATTCTGTAAAGCGTGTCTCCGGACCTTACGGTATAATAGTAATATCCTGTAGAAGGAATCACCGGAGCAGCACTTTTATCCGCAATTTTCAGCCGCTGGCCTACATAGATCCGGTTCGGATCCGTGATGTTGTTCAGTTTTACGATCTCCATCATGGGAACCCCTGTAGTTAAGGAAATTCGATACAATGTGTCACCGGATTTTACAGTGTAGTAATAATATTTAGTCGTCGAGGATAGTTTTAACAGTTGTGATATGGTTACAAATCCGTATCCCTGGCGTTTCAGTTCCTTAATCACTTTAGGGAGGGCTTCTACGGTTCCGGAGGCCCCTTTACCGGTGTGCATTAACACGATGGAACCGCCCTTGGCATTTTTAATTACCCGGTTGTAAAGGGTTGTTGCGGAATCTCCCCGCCAGTCAATGCTATCAATATTCCACTGGATGGTGTAAGGGTAGCCTGCTCTTCCAACCCCTTCTAAAACATGACTGTTGTAGGCTCCGTAGGGTGCCCGAAAAAGCTTTTTCGGATAGACTCCCGTTGCGGTTTTAATGACGGCTTGTGCTTTTTTCAATTCGGTGTTCATCTGAGCATAGGTTAAGTTTCGAAAGTTCGGATGTGAATAGGAGTGGTTTGCAATTTCGTGTCCTTTACTGACAATACGGCGAATTCTGGCTGGATGATGATTGACTCCGGTTCCGGTTAGAAAGAAAGTGGCTTTAATTTTATGAGCGTCCAGAACTTTTAATATCTCGTCAATATTTGTTCCGTCGGCTCCGTCATCAAATGTCAAGGAAATTACTTTTGGCGAGGACGGACCTTGATGGATAATACGCGAAGGTGCCGCATCAACAGAAGCCCACGTGAGAGATAACAGGAGGATCACCACCATACCGATGGCGATCTTTTTCATTTTAAATCCTCCTTTTAAATTTGGGTATCGAGCTATTATATATATACCCCGTTTTCACACTTCAAACCGCTGTAAGCATTAATATCATAGGCATAGAGCACTTTTTTCAACCATTATTTCGGCTTTTTTTATCTTCGAAGCGGAGGACAGGGGGATTGCATCTTTTATAACCTGAAAACCGAGTATGAAAAGAACCTTTTCCTTCCGTATAACCGGACAACTCCTGTCCAAAGGCTTTACAGGTATCCGCCGGGATTTCTCCCCTTACAGTTCCCAGTTCTCTATCAACCAGGGGATCCGAAACAGTCCCTCTCATTCTAAGGATATCAGAGATCCCCTTTCCAATGGCATCCACAGGCAGTTGCAACTCGTAGTGTAAGTAGGGCTCCATTAACACTAGTTTGTTATTGTTCAAAGCCTTTTTTAATACCTGGGGAGCTAATTTTCGAAAGTCGGAAGGTGTGCTGTTTACGCTGTCAAATTCCGACTCACTGAAGATCACTTTCAAATCCGTTAACCCTCGGGATCCCACTCCCTCCTGAACCCCCTCTCTTACCCCGTCATATACCGCCCGCTGAAAGGATTTTTTCAAATGCCCTAAGGAAACCGCCGATTCATACTGAAAACCGGATCCTTCCGGAAGAGGAATGATCTTTAAACCGATGGTAGCGGGAAGAAAGGGATCCCGGTACATATACATAACACCTTCCGAGGCATGCAAAGGTTTTTCCAAATAAAGGGTTTCGGGATTTTTTATGGTGGTGATAATCCCAAACCGCTCTTTTAGTAATTCCAGTACAATTTCTTTTTGGACAATACCAAACAACTTCACCTGAATTTCCTCGGTCCTTGGGTGAATTTGATAGTCTAAAAAAGGATCTTCATCGGTGAGGATGTCCAATGCATGAAGAATCTCCTTTCTCTGACCCAGGTGTTCATATTCGACGGTGGCAATCAGTGTGGGTGAGGCAATGTTCTTTTTTTGATCCATGTCCTCCTTTGTAGAGAAACTTCCCAGGGTATCTTCCACAGAAAGGGTGTTATCATAGATCACCACAATCTCACCTGCATCTGCCCGATGCTTCGGTACCGGGGTAATTCCATCGAGTCCCGCCATTTGTGTGATTTTGATTGCCTCTTCCCCGCCGTTTAACGGATAGCTCTCTCTTAACTCCATTCGTCCCCCATAGAGTCGAACAAAACAGCGACGATTCTCCTTCGGATCACGATCCACCTTATAGCACCGGGCTTGCAAATCCTTTTCCTCTTTAAAGCTTGCCCCTTCCACTAAGGTATCCAGTAAGGCATCCATTCCGATGCCATGAAGCGCCGATCCATGCAAAGTGGGAAAGCATTTTCCTTCCCGAAATAGTTTTCTAAAGGTCTTTAAACGCTCTTGCTGAAGTATATCCTCCTCCAGGGTCAGCGCCTTCTCCAAGTATTCCTCACTTAAGGCTGTAAGAATATCATCCATTTCTTCCTTTAGCCGATCATCCTCATTCATGGATACCAATACACTATCCCTGCTCCCTTCACCGAGGATTTTTTGCAGCTTTATTCCATTGGGAGTCAGTTGATTGCTTATCCCCTCATAAACCTGTTTCAGATTTACTCCCCTACGATCAATTTTGTTGATAAAGAACACCGTGGGAATCTTCTTTCGCTTTAGTGCTTCGTATAAAATACGGGTTTGGGTCTCGATGCCTTCTTTCGCTGAAATTGCAAGCACTGCTACATCAAGGACGGATAAGGACCGTTCCACCTCGGCGATAAAATCCACATGGCCCGGTGTATCCAATAACTGTACCGTTTTCCCTTTCCAAGGAAACACCACGGTACTTGCCCGTACGGTGATCCCCCGATTCTTTTCCACACTCATACTGTCAGCCATGGTGTTTTTATGATCCACGCGACCAAGGTCTCTTTTTACCCCTGCTTTATACAGGAACTGCTCCGTAATCGTGGTTTTGCCCGCATCCACATGGGCGACAATGCCTACACAAATGTTTCTGTTTTTCTGCATAAAAAAATAGTCTCCTTTTCAATTTGATAATTGCATTAAAAAAACGCAGTCTACAGCTGCGTCGCAATTAATCAATGAAAAAGAAGACCATGGTGTTATTCCCCGGACAATCTTTATTATTCAGCGAGACAGTCGTAAACCTGATTTAAAGTTGTTTGGAATAATACGTTTGAACATGTCATATTTACGACCTCCCAGTGATATTTTTTTAACTCTCTAACTACTTTTCATTATAGAATAGATTGATCGACTGTATAACCGTCTCGAGAATGGACCCGCCTCCTCCTGCAGGGTGAATCATTATCAGTCTTAAGACGGAGAACAGCGGAGGACAGGATTGCTCCCGCCTCTTTAAGACGTACTATTTTTTTATGGATTTACTCATACAGTTTCTTATTTCTAAATGCAAGGAACATTGTGGTTCCCGCTAGCACTGCAGAAGCAACAGCTACGAATAGTAGCATGCTGTAATTTCCTGCTTGTCCGGTTTGCGGTATTGCTTCGTTTCTCCATTCCCACTGTAAACTTACTTTCCCACGAAAAAATGAAAGAGGTTAGGTTACCGCCAATAGGGTATATATATATTGTTATATAGTATTTTCAAAAATAGTCTAGAGATTATCTGAAAGGGGAAAAAACATGATTTGGACAGTTGTTGTTATTCTGATAGTTTTATGGTTATTGGGATTTACGCTGGAAATCGGCGGAGGTCTGATTCACCTACTCATTGTGATTGCTCTTATCGTATTTATATTCAATATGATAAGCGGTCGAAGGGGACGTTAAATTTATAATACCCTATAAAAGGCTCGCCATTTACTGGCGAGCCTTTTGCGTTTTTATCCTAAACCTCATTGCAGTCGGAATGGCTAAGCAATCCAACGGATTTTACGATTTTCCCTTATAGTGTTAGTTCTTTTTGCGTCTCAATGCAATCTTCTTTAAATCGGGTAGCTCCCCATAAGGGTGAAACTTCGTATTGCTACCTTGCAAAAGAACTGTCCATTGCGAGATTGATTACTTCACAAGCCTAAAGCTTCATTCATCATGATCACCTCAGCTTCCATACCGTTCATTTTCTTAAGCTGAATGTTCAACGTATTGCATATTCTGTCCGTACTGGAGCAATCATAACACTGATCTCCCTTTGCTGCACATGGCGTATTATATTTTAACCGTTTGGCATTTTGCGGTGCTGCAATGTTTCGTGCACGCCAAACAGCTTTTTCCAGCGTTGGTTCAATTTTATTGGTTCCGAAAACAAAATAAACTTTTTCATGTCCAAATAACGAGCCTGCAACTCGATTTCCCGTTCCGTCAATGTTTACAAGTTCCCCGCTTTCAGCGACTCCGTTAACCGATGTAAAAAACACATCCGTCAAAAGCGCCTTCTTTCCAATTTCGTAAAATTCAGCTCCTGAACAGATTGACGGATCCACCACGGTATTATTTTTTGATAAAAGTTCCGCCAAATTCATGGATTCAAGCGTAGCAGAATCTCCAAATCCGACTGAAACTCCATGTACATTATCCGTAATATACTTTGTTGCTTCATCGGCATTTTCAAAATACGAAACCTTATACCCATTATGTGTTAATGCTTTGATCAGCTTTTCATATTTCATTAATCACGTACCTCCTCAAAAGTAACCGATTATGTAAACTCACAAAAACATTTCAAAAGAGGACAGCGGGACGCACCTTTTGTCCTCTTCCTTCGGAGGACAAAAGATACGTCCCCCTGTCCTCCTCGTTAAAGATAATGATGTTTCCCAAGAATCTCTTCAATAAGCCGTTCTATTTCCGGAGCTTTCATTTTTTCTATAGGATCCTCTCCCACTCTATGGGTTCCTTCTATGATCCAGAGGTGGGTATCCTGTTTTATTAATATGGCGGGATATCCCTCGGTCATGTAAAAGGCATCCACGTCCCAGGCTTCCTTTAAGTCTTCCATCTCCCCCCAGTTTTCTCCTAACCAGGGAAGAATGCCCCCCATTTGAAAGTCCAGATATCCTTCCGCGATGTTTTCTGCAACCCAAGGACTTCGGGTTTCATAGGTTCTAATGCCAACCTCCCATTTCCGACCCTCCACTTCCCAGGTTTCATACTGTGCATAGTGCTTCGGAACGGCAAAACTCTGACCGAGCACGGGAAAAGTCCTTCTTTTTAACTCCAACTCTCCCATAGAATCCAATATTCTCTCCATGGAGTACGCTTCGATATCCCCGGGGATCTCTTCAATAAGGTTGGGATCCCAGTCCCCGATGCCACTTTCTATTTGCAGTTCCCGGTAATAGTGAAATCCCCCCAGGATCATAAACATCACTAAAAATCCGATAATGACAAATTTGATGCCGTCATCCTTTTTCTTGCCTATCTTTTGGATGGTTAAACGAATCGTCGTACCCACGGTGATCCCCAGTAACGCGGGAAACAACGAAGAAAGGGTATTTGCATGGGGATTATAAAGGGTATCCAGTACGATGCCTAGGATTAAGAATCCCAAAACCAAAGTCGCAATCACATTAATCAGCAGCTGCCTCTTCCTACCGGTAAAGAAGGTCTCCACTTCCTTTTCCGGAAGACCCTGCCGCTTTACTTTCCGGATCCACAGCAGGCTTCGTATAAGAGCAATAATCGTAGGAATCAGCATCAGCGGATAGAAAAAGTAGATGATGTTCCCCATATACTCATCCATTTGGTGGGCCGGTCGAATTCGAGTGAAAATAACCAAGCCCGCTGTCAGAAGGAAAACCAAAATACTCGTCGAGAAATCCTTCCTCCAGACTTTTTTTCGAGCCAGGTTCTCCTCCAGTTCTTCATCGGTCTGAAGGGGTGTTAAATTCTCCTTTGCCGGCGCATAAAAAATTTGCAGTTCTTTAATGGAGGTGACAAAATGCCAGCCGTTCTTCTCACAAAGTTCCCGGTACTCCCTGGCTTCCTCTGTCTCTTCCGGTGTAAGAATGCCGCTCCCTTCAAAAACGTCGATGGAGAACTGAAGATCCTTGGGAGTTTCCCGGTAAAAAGTGGCCCAGAGTTCCCCGATTTTTTCCAGCATCCAGCCTTCCCCGGCCATTTTCTCGAAGTAGGCTTCCATTCCTTTATAGTCCAATATGGAATAACCCCAGTATACCCGTTTTCTTTGTCTTTTAGCTCCTGCACTCTTTTCATTCCTATTCCGGTCCTTCTTCCCAAACATTTACGCTCCCCCTCTCAAAATATCCCTGCCGTCCTTTACCAGACGGTTCAGCCGTTGAAATTCTTCTTCCAGCAGTTCTTTTCCCCTTTTCGTGATCACGTAGTTCTTTTTTCGATCTTCCTCGGGGAGGGCTTCAATAATCCCTTCCTTTTCAAAACGGGAAAGAAGGGTGTAAAGGGTACCCGCCCCGATCTTTACGTGTCCCTCGGTCATTTCCTCCACGGTTTGCATAATCCCGTACCCGTGATTCGGCGAATTGAGAATCAGCAAAATATAGTACATCGGCTCCGTTAAGTTCTTTAACTGCTTTTTCGGCATAGTGATCCCTCTTTTCCATCACTTATTTTCCAGCTATAGGTATGCAGTTTCCGTTCAACTGTATCTAATAACAATGCATCCAATAACGATACATCTAATAACGATACATCTAATAACAATACATTACCATGTTTCTTTAGAATTGTCAAAAATTAAGGGTGTATTGTGTTTTTTATGAGTAAAATAACAAATTTTCATTTCCACTTTCCCTAACGGCATTTATACTGCGGGAGCTTCCATAGGCTTGTTTGATTTTTCTCCTTCCCCTTTGGTGCTTCGAGGTTGATAATTCCTAAAAAATCCTGCTCCGATGACTCCTGCGAAAATTCCTCCTACCATGGCAAAGAATAAAGACAGTAGTACCGTCAAAGGACTGTTGAAAGCAAAGGGAGCGATGAGGCCGGGAATGGGAGATGCGGTGCCCGGAGCGTTGTTGATTATGCCGAAATAGGCTGCGGAAAGTCCTGCCAGGGCTCCCCCCAAAAGGTTGGAGGTATAAATGGGAATCGCATTGGCACTGACAATATCCGCCTGGGTCAGGGGCTCAAGCATAATGGCCAGACTTTGACCACGATCCCCGAGCTTCAATTTGGAAAACACTATCCCATTGGTAAAAGCCCCCCCAAAGGTTGCGATTGCTGCAATACCCATCGGCAGCCCCGTAAGACCCAGCATGGCCGTAAGAGCCATGGAACTTAATGGAGAAGTGCACATCACTTTCATCAGTCCTCCAAGAATAATCCCCATAAATATGGGAGACTGCACGGCGGCCACGGAAATCATCTGACCGATTCCCGAAAGGGTGGAGTCCATCAATGGAGCGCTGGTTATTGCAATCATCCTTGCCAATGGCGCTACCAACAAGGCTCCGAAAATAATATTCATTCCTGCAGGTATGCGCTGTTCAATATGAGGGGTTAATAATCCGAGGAAATACCCTGCAATAAAACCGGGAAGAATACCGACACCTCCAACAGCCACCCCTGCGGATACGGCCAAAACCGGATTAACTTTCATTTGAATCATGGTAAGGGTAACCGCAGCAACGCCTCCCATGCTTCCGGAAACACTGCCCACTTCACCGAGAAAGACCATACCGAAAAATTCGCCGGTAATATATAAATGGATCGCCTCCACTAAGAAAGTGGCAATCGCCGCACTTGCCAGTCCCGACATAGCCTGCTGTCCCTTCGGTGCCTTAAGACTAAAAACTGAAAAAATCAATAACATTGCAATTAACATCATGGTTCCGAGTAATATTTCCATTTTTCTTCCTCCTTGTTCCGGTTTTCCGGATGATTTTAATAAATAATAACCAAGTACAACAATTTTAAAAACGGGCAACAAAAAAAGGACAGAAAACAATCGCACGAAAAAAAACGTGCCTATTGTTCTCTGTCCTTTGTATCTGAAAGTTTCACAAGGATATATACAATACTTTAAACCCTGCTTGCTTCGTCGATGACCCCTTTGGGTACTCTCCAGAGCTGTGTCCCGGTATTTGTACATGACCTGAAAGCTTCGGTACGACCTATGGCTTAGCGTACCTTTCTCCTACGGTATGGGCATTGCCCATTCTCCAAATACCAATCAACCACCTATATAATTTTCATGCCCCTTTTTGCTATTAAAAGTCTAACAAAATCCATTGGAACGGTCAACCTTTTTCTACATTTTCCTTTAGGTATGGGGAGTGTCAATCAACCTCTTGTATTAATCCTTTCTTTTCGATGTTTCTATTTAGAAAAGGAGGAGGCTGTTTACAGGTTTCACATTTCGGTTTTCGTATCTTCCGTCATTTTCAACCATGACATTTGCCATTCTTGCCAATAAGAAAACGCCGGGGAAAACCCACTATATGATGGCCCCCGCGCTGAAGTTTATTGTCCTGAACTGAAAAGCATTTTAAATACCTCCGTAAGCTTCACGGGATTACCATACATTAAGGTTCCCATGCGGTAAATTTTCGAGGCCAGCCAGCCGGTAAACAGGGTGGTGGCTAATAAAATTCCCAAAGACAGGCCCACTTCCCAGTTGGTCACGGAACCCATGGATACCCGGACAAACATGGCCATGAAGGAGCTGAAGGGAACGAAGGAGGCCACTTTTAACAGCATTCCTTCGGTATTTTGCATACCCATGACGGAAATGGCAAACACCGCCACAAAAATGATGGTGATCGGTGTAACACTGGTGCTTACATCTTCGGTTCGGGATACCAGAGCCCCCAGGGCTCCAAATAGAAAGAGAAAAAACAGATATCCCAGAAGGCCGAAGGCTGCAAAACTACCCAAAATACTCAGGGGAATATCGAAAATAAAATCCAGTCCGCCGTCCCAGGCACTTCGATTGGCTTGGTAGGCCAGCATGGCCGTGGCAATGATCAGGGCCAACTGACTGGCCCCGGCGATGGCTCCCCCGAAGACCTTTCCGAAAATCAGATTTTCGGTTTTAGTACTGGTAACCAGGACTTCCATGGCCCGGTTGCTTTTTTCACTGGCAACGGAAGTGGCCACCAGCTGGCCGTATACGATAATCACAAAATACAGTCCGAAGACTAAAATATAAGTATAAAGATAATTCGCCGCACTGTCGGTCCCAAGAACCACAGTCTGCCGTTGAATAGGGGCATGAATCAAACTTTCCACCGCTTCATATTCGATGCCTAAGGATTCAAATCCGCTTCTTCGGTAGGTTTCCTGAAAAGCCTGTTCAAAGGCGAAATGACTGGAGTCAGTCATCTCGTTGTTTCGGATGATGTGCTGATATTCTACAGGAGAAGTGATTAGAAATCCCGCCTCCAGCTCTCCATCGGCAACCGCCTCTTCCAGAGTATCCCTGCTGTCAAACTCCGAAAGCTCTCCTCCTTGGAAAATTTCTTGCAGGGTTTCGGAGTCAAAGGTTTCCCCGGCATTGTTGATGAATCCGAAGGCCTGATCCGATACATAACCGTCCTCCCCGCCGGCACTTTCCTCATCGGAAGAGAAAAAGGTGTCCCGGATGGTGGGTATGGACATCCCGATGATCAGTAATCCGCAAATAATTGCCGTGGCGATAATAAAGCTTTTGTTTTTATAGAAGTTCATAATTTCAAATTTCAGTACGATCCATAGGTTTTTCATGCAATATCACCTGCCTTTTCCACAAAAATGTCCTCTAAGGTCGGCTCATATAAACCGAAGCCTTCAATATCCAGGTCTAAATCCAGGGCCCTTTGTAAAAATTCCCGCTTATCCCTGCCCGGTTGCAGTTCGATGATCAACTGTTCCTTTGCGGTTTCCACCGACTGAAGCATGGAACTCATCTCTCCTTGAAGCAGTTGTTTTAATTCTTCCATGGAGCGCTTGCCGTCCTTCAAAGTCAGTCGGTTCATTCCATAGTTCCCTTTGATATCCTTCAAGTTTCCCTGAAGCACCACTTTCCCATGATGAATCAGGGCAATGTCCTTACAAAACTCTTCAATATAACCCATTTGGTGACTGGAAAAAATCACAAGCTTCTTCTTTTCTATCTGCTCCCGAATAATATCCTTTAATATTTGAGCATTGACGGGATCCAGCCCGCTGAAGGGTTCATCCAAAACCACAATCTCCGGATCGCAGATAAAAGTCTCTGCCAACTGTACCTTTTGCTGGTTCCCTTTGGACAAGGACTCCAACTTTTTGTTTCGGTACTGGGTAACCCCTAGGCGCTCCAACCAGATGTCCGCATTTTCTTTGGCTTTTTTACGCCCCAGACCCCTAAGCTCTCCAAAATAAACCAGTTGCTCAATTACCTTTTTCTTCGGATACAGCCCCCGCTCTTCGGGCAGATACCCGATTTGATGTTCCTGTACCTTAAAGGGCTTTCCGTCCAGCAAAATCTCCCCTTGGTTTTGTTTAAATAAATTCATTAAAATTCGAAGGGTGGTGGTTTTTCCCGCCCCGTTTCTTCCCAAAAATCCCAGGGCCTTACCGCTTTCCACTTCAAAACTTATGCCGTGGAGCACCTGGGTGTCTCCGAAGCTTTTGTATAAATTTTTGATTTCCAAATGCATTCCTTTGCCTCCTTTGCCTATCTGTTTTACTCTAGTAATCATAGCCTATTTTTTAAAGATATCCCTCCGTCACAGGACTTTTTTTCCTCCGCCTTAAGACGGATGTTCGGAGGACAGGGGAAGATTTGAGACAGGACACTACTCTAATCCCTTAGCCCATTTTTTTACGAAGAAGGAGCTAACCGTCCTAGTTGATGGGATTGCCCCACTATTATGGTCTAACAAACCAAGTTTTTTGTCAATTAATTAACCATCTTTGCATATACATGCTAATTTCGGGTATAACCATAATAGACTTTCAGTTTTATTATTACCTCAAGGGAAATATCAGTCCGAAACATGGAAGCGATATAATTCAGGGAGGGAATTTTATGAAAAACTATATTTTAGCGGCTATCGTTTTAGCGGTCGTCAGTATCGTGTTATTAATCATTCTGGTATCGGACCCAACAGATCCCACAGATGTTGATGTCACCCATGATTATGAAGACGGAACCTACCGGGGGATCTATGAGGATCAAGGAAATCAGCAAATCAGTATTCAATTTGATTTAGAAAATGGACTTTTTACCGACATGAGTTATCGAAAACTGTTCTATAGGGACAATGATTATCTTGATGCAGAACCCGGTGATACCTTTTACCCTATCCGATCTCAACATGAACAGGCCTTAGAGCATTTAACCGGAAGGAGTCCCAACGACATTGATGATCTTTACCGTCCGGGAGATATCCTCGATGATTATGAAGGGTTCAGTGGAGCAACCGTAAGAGGCACTAAAATTCGTTCAGCCATACAGGATGGACTGAACCGCAGGATATACTCCCCGGCTAATGACGACTTTAGTAGAGAGATCGGCGAATATGACGACGGAACTTACCGTGGATTCTTTTCAGACGCCGGAGACCAGCAACTAAACATTGAATTCGATCTAATCAACAACAATTTTCAGAACTTAAACTATCGCCATCTTTACTATGCAGGAAACTATTACCTTCAGGCAGAGGAAGGTGACAGCATCTATCCCATCAAACTTCAACATGAACAGGTTTTAGACCATCTTGAGAGCAGTGAACTTTCTACTATTTTTGATCTTCATGATCCCGGCCCCGGAGAGTTTGTTGAGGATATTGACGGTTTTACCGGTGCCACCCTTCGGGCAAGTAAGATTTTCTCTTCAATGATCGATGCCCTTAATCGTGGATTATATCAGCCTGCCGACGAGGACTATGACCGCGAAATTGATGATTACCCCACCGGAAGATACCGCGGGGTTTACGGTGAAAGAGGTCAACAGCAGGTCAGTATTCAGTTTTATGTAATGGATGGCGAGTTTACTGATCTGACCTACCGCCATTTGGAATATGGTGACACCTATTACCACGAGTTGGAAGAGGGAGATGAACAGTACCCTGTGGCGGTACAATACGAATATGTATTGGCTTATCTGGATGGTAAACCTTTGGATGCCCTGTTTGATCTTTATTACCCTGAGGAGTTTATCGATGATATCGATGTCTACACCGGAGCCACCCTTAGGGCAAACAAAGTATTGTCCGCAATCAAAGACGGATTCAACCGCGGAATATACTAAATCATATGGGCCAATAACACTAAAGCACATAGAACCACAAAAGTAGAAGGGAGAAAGGGGGACGCAGGGGACAGGGGGACGGAGTAACTGTCCTCCTGTTTTATGCTTGAAATTTATCTTG
>PWEO01000190.1 GCA_003553525.1 Clostridiaceae bacterium | reverse complement strand
TGGGTGCGGTACCCTCATACCAGGCGGCCCTGGAATAGCTCATGGGTCCGTCGGCCATCAGCATGGTTTTTTCGATGGAGTCGGTGCCGAAGACGATGGTTTGAAAGCCGCCGCTGTAATCTTTGGACCGTTCCCGGCTTAAGTTTTGGTATACCCCGTCCTCCACTTCCATAAATTCGTGGGTGTCTCCTAAATGCCGGACGAACAGATTGCCCCCTTCCCCGGCTTCCACTTTGATGGTACCGAATAAAAGGCTGAGGAGGGCATCGGAGGTGGTAAAGGACCGTCGGTTCTGGTAGTACTCTCCGGTAAACCGTTTCGCATCATTTTCCGTTGCGGGGATGCCGATGATCTCCTCCCTTTCTCCCTGGGGGAAGTACCGGTCTAAAAAGTCCTGAAACAGGTTGAAGTTGATAAGATAGTTCCCGCCGCTGTGGGAGATGAAAAAGCCCAGATCCTCACTAGGAATCATAAAGAGGGCCGTGTCATAAAGCATCATGCCTCCGGGATGGTGGAAGGTTTCCCGGCCGTTAAACTCCGCTTTTAAAAATCCGTAGGAAGTGCCTTGGAGCTTTTCGTGAAAGGTGGACTCGATACTGAGCATTTCCTCCACGGTATCCGGTTGTAATAACACTTCGTTATTGTACGTTCCCCCTTCAAGGTAGGCCAGCATAAAGGCTGCCATATCCCCGGCGGAGCTGCTGATACTTCCTGCGGGCTCCGATACGTATTCAAAGGCCGCCGGTCTAAATTCGCCGTCCACCCATCGGTAGGGAAGGGTGATATGCTCTTCCAGATCACTTGAAATCGGTTGTCTCACGGTGCTGTGGTTCATTCCGAGGGGCTTGAAAATATTATCCTCGATATAGTCCTCGTAAGGGGTGCCCGATACCCGCTGGACAATATAGCCCGCAAGGCTGGTGCCGTAATTGGAGTAGGCCCGAACTTCACCGGGACGGAAAACCCGCGCGGGAAGAGTCTCTTTTACGGACTGCTCCAGGCTTTGGTGGGCCTCGGGGTCCAGATTGAAAACATCGGTCATGTAGTCCTCAAACCCCGGGGTGTGGGCCATCAGGTGCCGTAGGGTAATGGGGGGTGCTGTGTCCTTCGTATTCTTATATTCCAAATGATTCGGGATGTCAAAGTCCAGGTACCGGTTCACGTCTTCGTCCAAATCCAGTAATCCTGCCTCCACCAATTGCATCACCGCGGTCCAGGTGAACAGTTTGGTGGTGGAGCCGATTCGAAACATGGAAGTTTTTGGGTCCACCGGGACATTTTCCTCTATATTGTGATGACCGTAGCCCCGGTTAAAGACGATCTCTCCCTGATGCACCACGGACAGGGTGAGGTTCGGGATGTTCTGCTCCTCCATTTCGATGGTGACCAGGTCCTCAAAGAAAACCTTCAGTTCTTCCGTGGTCAGTTGTTCTCTTCCTTCCTCATCGGCAAACACTTGGATAGGAACCAGGATAAAACTGATCACTAATAATATGGATAAGATCTTTTTTACTCTTTTCATTTTCCGCCTCCTAGATTTTTCTCTACTCCCAGTATAGCGAAACCCCACAGCCTGTGTAAGCGCTATGGGGCGGATTGCGTCTCGGTCTTAAGACGGATCTGTTTTTTACTGCTTTTCCGCATTGACGAATCGCTTCGAGGCAAAGACCAAGAGGCCCCCGCCAAGGATTACAAATACGGCGTTAAGGAGAATAAAGTAGGAAGTCTCCATGGCCTCAATCCCGGCGCCGTAGCGAAGGACCTCGATGATGTAGGTAACCGGCAGCAGTCGGCTGATCCAACGGAACTGATCGGGAATAAAGGCTACGGGAAAGTAGACTCCGGAGAAAAAGGTCATCAGTACATACAGGATCGAGGCTCCTGTCAGGGCGGTTTCCGTCTTTTTAAAGACCAGCAGCACCAGGACCCCAAAGCCCATCATGCCGATACTGGAGGTTAGGATGATGGCTAGGAATATGCCCCAGTGAAAATTCAGGGTTACCCCATAGAGCAGCCTTGCCAGATACACAATGATCAGGACCGCAATAAAATTAAGCAGCACCTTCGTGGAGCTGGCACTGACCACAAACTCCCAGGGCTTCATGGGGGTGGCCATAAACCGTTTGATCACTTCCTGTTTTTTATACCGGCCGAAGACGCCGATGGTGGCAAACATGCCGCCGGAAAGCAGGGACAGGGCCATAACTCCCGTGACCAGATAATCAATTTCAAAGGCCGCTTCTTCGCCGACGACAATCAGGTTATCTTCTACGGCAATCAAGGTTTCTTCAATTCCCAGGGTGTACTCCCGAAGGGTGGTTTCCACAAAACCCTGCAAAAACACCCCTTCTCCCATGCTTTGAATATCCTCGAGCATATAAATCGTGGCCTCGCCGTTGTCAAAACGGACCCCTACATTCTCGGAGCGCTCTTCCACAGCTTCTCTTAAACTCTCTTCGTCCTCATAGCCCCTTACCTGATGGGGTTCAAAGTACGCTGCAATCCCCTGGGTATCCTCGGCTAAAAGGCCGATACGCCAAATCTGATCCTGATCGCTCCCCAGTAAAAACATGTTGCCGAAGATGATGATAAAGAGGATCGGGAAAAACATCGTAAAGAAGATGTCCAGCTTGTTTCGAAAGGTTTCTTTCATAAAGGTTTTGGTTGAATGGATCAGTCGTTTATTCACTTTTCATCACCTGCTTCTGATTCAGAATAAATATCCCCAGGGACAGGACAAACCACGCCCCGGGTACGGTAAAACTGCTTAGTGGGATGGGATTTTCAAAGAGGATCGCCCGGAGTCCGTCCACCAGATACGTCGCGGGGTTGATCCTGGAATACCACCGGAGAAATCCGGGGATTACCTGAATATCAAAATAAAGTCCGCTGAGAAACATCGTTACAAAATACAAAATATTGCTGAAGGGGGCCAGGGTTGCGGTGTTTTTGAAAAAGGAGCTGAAAAGGAGGCCGAAGGACAG
>PWEO01000087.1 GCA_003553525.1 Clostridiaceae bacterium | reverse complement strand
TGCCTCAAATTGCTGAAAGGGTTAGGGGGAGAATCATGATTCTCGCCGATGGTGGAATCCGCTCCGGAGTAGATGCTTTTAAAATGATTGCCCTTGGCGCTGATGGAGTCTTAGTTGGAAGACCTGTAGTGATCGGGGCATTTGGAGGATTCGAGGAAGGGGTTACCATGGTATTGGATAAAATGAAACAGGAACTGTACCAAGCCATGATTTTAACCGGTGCAAAAGATCTTGAAAGCATAAATAATGAAAAAGTGATCATCAGTTAGGTTTCGGAGGATTCTTCGTCTCCTTGAACCACATGCTCCTTCACATCATCAAAAAGTTTATTTCGAATATAATCCTCCCTTCTAACCGAAGCTTCCCGGATCCCGATTATTACAGATATACTAGCCACAATAAGAATCAAGGTAAAGGGAAGGCCGGTGCTGATAACAGCAGTCTGCAGTACAGCTAAGGCTTCTTCTCCACCGATTAATAATAATACTGCGGCTAAAAGACCTTCCGCCGCTGCCCAAAAAACCCGTTGTTTATTGGGTGTGTCTTCCTTTCCACTGGCGGTGATTTTTTCAATTACCAAGGAACCGGAATCACTGGAAGTTATGAAATAAGACATTACCAGGAGGGTTCCTAGAAGGGATAGGATAATAACCATAAGATTAGCTAAAATTGGAGCGTTTAGCTGATGAATCAATTCGAAAAGTGCCACTGGGAGATTATCTTGCACGGTTTCGAACAGAGCTCCTCCTGTCCTTTCATTAATGGAAATGGCAGTACCTCCAAAGACTGAAAGCCATAGAAAAGAAAGAAGGGAAGGGACAATCATTACCGCGAGAACAAATTCCCGTACCGTGCGACCCCGAGACATTCGGGCAATAAACATCCCTACAAAGGGTGACCAGGAGATCCACCAGGATAAATAAAAAATGGACCAGTCTCCTTGCCAGGAATCTCCGCTAAAAGATAGGGAGAAAGAAGCTTGTAGAAAATCACTCAAGTAAAGTCCCAGACCGTTCATAAATACCCGAAGAATATAAAAACTTGGACCGATCAGAAACACCAGAAGCATGAATAATCCGGCTAATCGGATATTTAATACCGATAAAAAACGAATGCCTCCGTGAATACCTGCTAAGATGGAAAAGATGGCCATTAAAGTGATAACTATAATCAACAAAACTTGAACAGTAACGTTTTCCGGTAATTGGAAGAGATAATTCAATCCGCTGTTCATCTGCTGTACACCTAGTCCCAGGGATGTAGCAAGGCCAAACATGCAGGCAAGCACTGCTAGAATATCTATGATATCTCCTGTTCTGCCAAAGATTCGATCTTTGAATATGGGATAAAAAACGGAACGAAGGGATAGGGGCAGGTTTTTATTGTAGGCAAAAAAAGCCAGGGAAAGTCCCAATAAAGCATATATCCCCCAAGGATGAAACCCCCAGTGGAAAAAAGTCGCAGCCATGGCGCTGGCAATAGTGTTTTCACTTTGGTATATGAAAGGGGATATTTGAGAATGGGTTAAGGGTTCTCCCACTGCCCAAAACATCAATCCGATCCCCATACCTGCTGAGATCAACATGGAGTACCAGGCAAAGGTACTGAATTCTGTTTTGGCATACATTCCACCAATGCGAACATTTCCCAATTTTGAGAAGGCTAAATATAAACAAACTCCGATAAAGAAGTTGCTGCCTAATAAAAATAGCCAGTCCCACCGATTAATAACCATCTCGTAGATTTGGTTAAATAATTCTTTCGCATGGTCAAGATTTAGCAATGCATATCCGGCAAAAATAAGAATAAACAAACCGGAAGCAAGGGATACCAAGGGATTTAGGTCTAGGCCGAACTTCGTAAAGTTACGTTTGTACAATAGTTTTTGCTTTATTTGTTCCTTAGGCATATAGGGAATACCTCCTTTAAATTCCGTATATTTCGATTTACCCATGTTTTTCCTAGTTATAACAATAAATCATAAAAAGCAGACAAGTAAAAGGAAAAAAAGTCTCGAGAAAATCCTTTGCTGGAAGCCAAGAACGAGTAAGCAATAGTCAATATTTCTTTGAAAGGGAGGGGCATTTATGGGATTTAACAAAGAGAAAACAAAAAAACTGCTTGAGGATATCGATGATTTATTTGATCAACTTCCGATCAGAATGTCGGCAAAACATAAAAGGCACCTCAAAAATGTGGTCCTGGGTCCGGCTCTTAATGAGGTCAGAAAAATGATTGATGATAGTCGTCCTCCGGTAATGATGACCGTAGGTCGATCCGGTCATGGAAAATCTTCACTGATCAACGCATTAACAGGAAGGGAAGTGGCTAAGGTTAACCCGGTGGTACCGGAAACCCAAGGATCTACCTGCTATGAAGTCCCCTTTGCAGAATACGGAGCCACATGGAGAATGATTGATACACGAGGGTTTTTCGATGTAATTAATCCCAAAAAAGGAAATAGAGAAGAAGCAGAAAAACAACTGAAAAAAGAAATTCTTGAATACCGTCCCGATATCTTTTTTCATGTGATCAATATTAAAGAGATTCGAACAATGTCTAAAGATTTATTGGTAATGAAAGACATACGGGACACCTTGGAAAAAGAAAACATCAAAGTGCCTATTGTTACAATATTAAGCAATGTGGACATTCTGGGGAATCCTGGACTTCCAATAGACGACCCGGAAAAACAAGGACAAATCATTCAAGGGATGAATTATTTGATTCGAGAAGTTTTCCAAATTGAGGAGCCTAAAGTGAAATTTTTAGATCTTCATCACCCCTCAAGAGGCTATATTCTTCAAGAAGATCATTACTTGGCGATCATTCCCCTGAATACTTATCCGGATAATCTATGGAATATAGAGACCTTAGAGGAATTTATCGGAGAAGTTCTTCCGGAAAGGGCGAAGCTGGACTACTTACAGGTGAAAAACCAAACCGCTCAAATGAAAAAGTTTACAACCTCAATTATCAAACGTTTTTCCACGGTAGCAGGAGGTGTGGGTTCCTCGCCGATTCCCGTGGCGGACTTTTTCGTTCTGACCCCGTTGCAACTGCTGATGATCATTATTATTGGGACCCTAGCAGGAAAAGAGATGAAAATGGAAACGGCCCATGAATACTTAGCCGCCATGGGTCTTAATATCGGTGCGGCTCTAGGGTTTCGTTCCTTAGCCCATCAGTTGACCAAAATGATTCCTATTGGAGGGATGTTCATCTCCGGTGGAATTGCCAGTTCTGCAACTTATGCCCTTGGGAAGTCTGCGGAGCTATATTTTTTCCACGGAAAAATTATAGCTCCCAAAAATATTAAAGGAAAGTTGGAATAGCAACGGAAATGCTTAGTTTTTTATAATGTGGTATAATTAGTAATATACAGTGTTATTAAGGAGGGATCGGTTTTGTCGAAGAAAATCTTAAAAGAACTGATTTGTAACAGTATCGATGATCATCGTAAGGAGATCCTGAGAATTGCACGGGAGGTACAAAACCATCCGGAACTCGGCTATAAGGAAGAATATCTGAGTAAGAAGATCGCTAAAATTTTTGAAAAAATGGGTTTGGACGTGGAAGATCATATTGCACTTACCGGTTGCAAAGCTACAATCAACGAGGATTTGCGAGGGCCTAATCTTGCAGTAATTGCAGCTTTAGATGCAGGGTTCAATCCGGATCATCCTGATGCGAATGAAGAAGGAGCAGCCCATGACGGGGGTAACAATAACCAAGTGGCTATGATGATTGCCGTTGCATTCGGATTAATAAAGTCCCATGCGGTACAAAATCTTGACGGTAAAGTCACTTTCATTGCCGTACCGGCTCAGGAATCTGTGGATTTAGATTATCGAGATCAGCTTATAGAAGAAGGGAAAATAAAACACCGACTTGGTATCAAGGAACTTTTGAGACGGGAGTGTTTTGATGAAATCGATATTGCTTTATCGATTCAAAATATGGATTTTGGAGATGAAGAAACCAAAATGGTGATTGCACCAAATTATCCATCAGTTCGAGATTATGAAGGAATCGGTGTAATATTACAAGAGAATGCTAAACAATTCTACCAAGAGTCACAAATAAAATGGTCGAAGAATCTCAGTGGTGAAAAGTTGTTTAACATTCAGGAACTATCACAGGTTATGCCTGCGCTCCAACCGTTAGCCGGCGGGGTTAAAGGTGTCCGGGGAAGTAAAGATTTCGAGTTGACGGATAAAGATACTGCATACCTCATTCCTGCAAAAATTATGGCCTTAACTATTGTGGACCTATTGTACGATAATGCAAAGAAAACCAGAAAAATACTCAAAAATTACAAACCGCCGAAAACCATTGAAGAATATCTTTTGGAAGCGGAAAATCCTGCTTTTTCTTCCGAGGAATGAGGATCGGATAAACAATTAAGTGATAGGATTTTTTTGTAGCAAAATTATTGTGACAGGAGGAAGACCCTTGAAAAAAATACTTATGCTTCACGGCATCAATCATAATTTATTCGGGAAAAGGGATCCTAAACAATATGGAAAGCTTACCTTGGATGAAATCAACGAAAAACTTCTAGGACTTAGTGAAGAACTGGATGTTCAACTGGACTTTTATCAAACGAATTACGAAGGAGAGATGTGTGAACGAATTCATCGGGCATTTCTTGAAAAGATAGACGGAGTTCTGATTAACGCCGGAGCATGGACCCACTATAGTTATGGAATTCGGGATGCACTGGAACTTTTAGAGGTCCCTATCATTGAAATCCATATGTCCAACATTTATAAAAGAGAAGACTTTCGACGAAAATCTGTGTTTGAAGATCTAGCACAGGGTCAAATTGTTGGATTTGGTTTAGATAGCTATTTGCTTGGATTAAGAGCTATGATGTCGATTATTAAATCTTAGAGATTCTCGAATAATGCTCAATTATATTTTGTATTCTATTAAGACATTTCTATTAAGGAGTTTCTATTAATGAAAAATAACGAAGGACTTAAGCCCTCAGTTGAAGTTAGCATTTCTGGAAGCACAAGACTTTTGGCACTGTTAGGTGACCCTGTTACACATAGCATATCTCCGGCTATGCATAATAAAGCTTTTCAGATTTTGGGATTAAATTATGCTTACATGGGCTTTACTGCCAATAAAAACAATTTAAAATCTTCGGTGGATGCTATGAAGGCTCTTAATGTTTTAGGCTTTAATGTAACCATGCCGATCAAACAAAAAATTCTACCGTATTTAGATGAGTTGTCTTTTGAAGCGGAAATGATCGGTGCCGTAAACACGGTTAAAAATGAAAATGGGAAATTGATTGGTTATAATACCGATGGTCCGGGGTATGTTATGGATTTACAGGATAAAGGATTAAAAATCAGGAAACAAAGCTTTCTAATTGTTGGAGCCGGTGGAGCCGCTACCAGTATTGCAGTGGCCTTAGCCCGAGCAGGAGCAGGACAAATAACGGTGATTAATCGAAGCATTGAAAAAGCGGAACACATTATTTCTTTGATCAACAAAATTTCTCCTGATTGTATGGCTTTTGCCTCAAAATTTGAGGATGACAGCATAGCTCAAGAGCTGGTAAAAGCCAATGTGCTGATCAACTGTACTCCATTGGGTATGGGCCATCAAGAGGGGATCAGTTTTATACAAGATCCTTCTATATTGCATAAAGATATGATAATTTCGGATTTGATTTATGTCCCGAGAAAAACCGCACTTCTCAAGCTTGGAGATGAAAGAGGATGTAAAACCATCAACGGCATTGGCATGATTATTTGGCAAGGAGCGTTGGCATTTAAAATATGGACGGGAGAGGATATGCCCATTCAGGACATTAAGCAACAGTTGTTTTGATTTTATAGAATAACAAGTGCCAAAACCAAGAGATCCCCCACAGTAAACAGAACTGTGGTTTTTTTTTGCAGAAAATCAATTATTAGAGAATTTCAATGTGGATTAGGGTATAAACTAGTATTAATAAAGAAAATTTAAGAGGTAATGCTTAAACATCTTAAGGGTAGCTCAATATATTATTTGGGAGGATGAGTACCATGACTGAAAAAAACGGAGTTATGCTGCAGGCGTTTCATTGGTATACCAAAGGAGATGGATGGCTTTGGAATTGGCTTATTAGGGAATCTTCAACTTTGGCAAACACGGGATTTACTGCTGTATGGTTACCCCCAGCTTATAAGGGTACCGGCGGTGGCTTTGATGTGGGTTACGGTGTGTACGATCTATTCGACTTGGGAGAATTTGATCAAAAAGGAACTGTGGCCACAAAATACGGCGCGAAAGAAGAATACCTTATAGGAATTCAAAAAGCACAAGAGGCAGGTATGGAGGTTTATGGAGATATCGTTTTAAATCATCGTCTTGGAGCGGATCATCAGGAAGAGTTTTATGGTATTCCCATAAATCCTGAGAACCGAAAAGAAGTGATTGGAAAAAAACACAAAGTTAAGGCTTGGACGCACTTTTCTTTCCCGGGAAGAAAGGGGAAATACTCGGAGCTGCAGTGGCATTGGTGGCACTTTAATGCGGTGGACTACAGTGCTTTGGATGAGGACCGGGATGCTATTTATCTAATCGAAGGCAAGGCCTTTGATGATGATGTGGCAGAAGAGAAGGGAAATTACGACTATTTAATGGGGTGTAATTTGGATTTGAACAGTCCTGATGTTGAAAAGGAATTGATTCATTGGGGGAAATGGTACCTGGATACAACAGGACTAGATGGTTTTCGTTTTGATGCAGTTAAACATGTGAAATCGAAATTTTTCTTGAAATGGCTTAATGCTATGCGAAAATATAAAAATAAGAACTTATTCGCCGTAGGAGAGTATTGGTCGAAGGACTTAAAACCCCTTTGTGAGTTCATTGAGGATACGCAAGAAAACATTATGCTTTTTGATGTAAACCTCCATTTTAATTTTGTGAAGGTCAGTAAAGATCCTTACAATTATGATATTACAAAAATATTTGACCAAACATTAATGCAAAAGGCCCCTCACTTGGCAGCAACTTTTGTTTCAAATCATGATTCCCAACCTTTGCAGTCTTTAGAATCGGTGGTGGAGCCATGGTTCGTTCCTTTGGCCTATGGGATCATACTCCTTCGAAGAGAAGGCTACCCAACGGTCTTTATTGCAGATTATCATGGTGCCAAATATAATGATCGGGGTCATGATGGTAAGGATTATGAAATTGAAATGGCTGGTCATCAATGGATGATTGATAAGTTTTTATATGTGCGTAAAAATTATGCATATGGGGAACAACAAAATTATTTTGAACAGGAAAATTTGCTGGCATGGATCCGAGAGGGTACACCGGAAAATCCGGGAGGGGTTGCAGTATTAATAAGCACTGGAGAAGCCACCGAAATATCTATGAAAATGCCTTTTAATAACACGATGTACAAAGACTTGACGGAACACGTTCATAAAACTGTACAAACTGATGAAAAGGGTTGGGGAGTATTTCCTGTTGGGGAAAAATCCATTTCACTTTGGATACGAAAGGAATGACATTTGTTTTGAAAGAAGTCGGAATCAAGAAAGCTTTAGAGTTGGGATATGTAAGTCAAGTATTGCCTGCCACCCAGGGAATGAAAATTCTAAGCGGGAATCCATTAGAGATATGCATTCTTTTTACATTATTACTGACGGTTATTGTAGCAACTGTTTTGATTTATTTTAAACTTCAGCGCTTAAAAGTATCTTCATAGTAATCAGTTGAAAATATGATTCGGGATTCTATTTAGATTTTGATTTGAAATGCCTCCTAAGGGGTAATAATGAAGCATAAGGAAGACTTTCCTGCAAAAAGGGATTATCCCTTAGCGAAGGAGGCTTGCAATGAAAAAAAGTGCCGATTATTTTAGAGGTTGTTTATTAGGAGGAGCAATAGGGGATGCGCTGGGAAGGCCCGTGGAGTTTATGAGCTATAAAGAAATTATCGAAAAGTATGGAGTAGGGGGTATTCGGGACTTATCGCTTACCTCTAGAGGGGTGGCGGAAATCACCGATGATACCCAATTGACCTTGTTCACGGCAGAGGGTATTCTACGGGCACAAAACCGATTTCTTTCAAAAGGGATCTGTCATATTCCTTCCGTTGTTTATTATGCCTATTTAAGGTGGTTGTATACCCAGGGGTATCGTGAGGGGATGGATCAGAGCATTCTGGAAAAAAGCTGGCTACTGTTTGCCAATGAATTATTCAATCAAAGAGCCCCGGGAGGGGCTTGTATCTCCGCACTACTAAGCGGCAAGCAGGGATCTCTCCAAGTGCCGATTAATAAGAATAAAGGCTGCGGGGCGGTTGTGCGTGTGGCACCAATTGGACTTATGTTTCGAAAAAATGAGGCATTTGAAGTTGCCATTCAGTGCGCAGCATTAACCCATGGACATCCTTCGGGTTACCTATCCGCCGGTGCTTTGGCCTACATAATTGCTTCGATCGTAGAAGGAGAAGACATGGAAAGAGCCGTTCAGGGAACTCTTCTAAAACTGGAGGAATATGATAATCATCAAGAATGCACGGAAAAAATAACCTTGGGGATGGAACTTTCGAAATTGGGCTGTTCCAATTATCGGGCTATCACAAAAATTGGTGAAGGCTTTGTTGGAGAAGAAGCCTTAGGAATCGGGATATTCTGCGCATTGAAATATGAGAAAAACTTTAAAAAAGGATTAATAGCATCGGTGAATCATGATGGGGATAGCGACAGTACCGGAGCAATTACCGGTAACATCCTGGGAGCCTATAATGGTGTTCCGGGCATACCTGTTGGATGGATTGGAAAAATTGAACTGAGGGATGTATTAATCCTGGTTTCGGACGATTTACTGAAGGATTATGATCAAGAAACCATGAACTGGGAGCGGTATCCCGGGTATTAATGAATTATCAATAAATGCATCGAGGAAGCTTTATGCTGTTAATATTTCACTACGATGCTATTAATAACACACAGAAATAATTTAAGTGCGATTAAGAAAATTGCAAGCTGTTTTCCGGCCAGGGGATAGTGGGGGGGATGGAAATGAGTGGATATATTGAATGGTATTATTATCCTTTTTATGGTGCAGTGATTGCCAGTTCTTTAGCATATGGGCGACTACGCAGGAACCAGTGGGTAATCAAAAATCAAGACTTTGGAAAAGCTTTTATAAAAATCAAAAGCAGGGTGTTTTTCATTTATATATTTGCTTTTCTGCTCTCCACGGTTTTTCATGTAATGTTTCCTGTAGCGGCTATGGATTTGCCCAGCGGTTCCTTTGACGTTGGAACTAGGATTTATGATTTAACTGATGAAGATCGTTTGGAGACCTATGGAAATGAAGCTGGCAGTGAGTTCCGCAAAATCAAGGTTCAAGCTTGGTATCCTGCAAGTACTGTAGAAGGCTTCGCTCAAGTTCCATGGATACCTGAAGGAAGGACGGTTTCCAGAAAATTGGCAAGGATTTTTTATTTTCCGCCATTTATGTTAGATCAATCGGAAGAAGTTTTATCCAACAGTTACTTGAATGCACCGGTTTTGTCGGAGGATGATTTGTACCCTGTTGTAGTACTTTCTCATGGGTGGAGTGGATTTCGTACTCTTCACACGGATTTAGGAGAACTTTTAGCAAGTCATGGATACATTGTTTTCGGTATCGATCATACCTATGGAGCTCCCATCGTTATCTTCGAGGATGGTGAAGAGGTAAGTTTTGATGGTGAAGCATTACCTCGACGGGATGATCCGGATTTTCTAAAATTTGCTGAAAAATTTGTAAGTACCTATGGAAAAGATATTTCCTTTGTATTAGACGTTCTAACCGAGGCAGATGAAAAATTTATGGATGAGGACCTAAAAAAGTTTTTGGATAAGGATAAATTCGGGCTTTTAGGTCATTCCACCGGTGGAGGCGCAGCTATAAAAGTTGCATGCATGGATTCCCGTGTAAAGGCAATTATTGGATTGGATCCATGGGTAGAAGCCTTCCCGAAAAAGCTTGTGGATAATGAAATTCAATCTCCTTATTTATTTTTACGAAGTGAAGAATGGAAAGATCAGAGTAACGATAAAAACTTACTGAAAATTTTGAAGAACAATAAACGGGGAGAGCTGTATCAAATCATGGGCACCACCCATGTGGATTTCACTATGATTCACTTATATTCTCCTATTACAAGTGCGGTACGGCTTACTGGCTCTTTAGAACGGGATCGTTTTGAAGAAATACAGGAGGCTTTTGTCTTAGGATTTTTTTCTGAACATCTTAAAAAAGAAAAAAAAGAGGGAATGAACTTTATCGAAGAGAAATATCAAGAAGTGTACCGGGTTCATATTGACAAGAATCATGATTAAAAACAGGTTAAAACATCCGCTGAAGAAGATTAGGACAAAATGTGCGGATGTTTATATTTTTATTGACAATGTAAACTTATGTGTTATAATTAAACTACTGTTTATTAAATCACTCTGTGTTAAAAGAAGGGAGGGTGAAGATGACTGCACGAGAAAAAGAAATTCTAAAAATTATCAAAGAAAATCCTTTGATTTCTCAACAACAGTTGGCCAATATCCTACAAATTAATCGGTCCTCCGTAGCAGTGCATATCGGAAATTTAATGAAAAAAGGATATATTAAAGGAAAAGGATATATAGTGGAAGAGGAGAAAAAGGTCCTAGTTATCGGAGGAGCAAATATTGACTTGGAAGGGAACCCTTATCATAATTTAAAATTTCATGATTCCAATCCTGGAAGAATAGAAACTTCTCAAGGTGGCGTAGGACGAAACATCGCTGAAAATCTCGCTAGATTATCAACTCCTGTTCGTTTTCTAACAGCTCTTGGAGAAGATTTTTATGGAGATCAAATATTTAAAGAATGTCAAAAACAAGGTATGGATATGAACCATCTTTTGCGTTCTAAAGATTATCCCACTTCCATGTATTTATCCTTAATGGATGAGAATCATGATATGAAAGCAGCTATTTCACAGATGGATATTCTGAAATTAATTGACCCGGCATGGCTGGAGAGAAAAAGACCCTTATTTAAAGATGCCGCATTGATCTGTATTGATGCCAATCTTACGAAGGAAGCCGTGGAATACATCGTGGCTGAAGCGGGAAACCCCCCGATTTTTGCCGATCCTGTTTCCAGTGCCAAGGCCCAGGTATTTGAGAATGTTTTAGGAAAGATCCACACTTTTAAGCCTAATCGTATAGAGGCGGAAATGTTGTTGGGAATGCCTTTGGATACCATGGATCAAGTACGAAAAGCCGGAGAAATCTTTAGGGGTAAGGGCATTCAGCAGATTTTCATTAGTTTAGGACCCAGGGGGGTGTATTGCTGTAGCACGAATTTCGAAGGTTTCATTAAAGGATAACCGGATATCATTAAAAGTGCCACAGGAGCGGGAGATGCTTTTATGGCGGCAATTATGTACGGACATTTGCAGCAATATTCCCCGGAAGAAATTTTAAAGTTCGCCATGGGTGCGGCATTTACTACATTAGGCAGTGAAAGTACTATCCATCCCAACTTTTCAACCGAGGTGATTATGCAACAACAAGAACGAAGTGAAATGTCCTTAACCTATTTTTAAGGCGATAATTATTTATCTTTATGTTGAACAATAATTAAAAATCAGTAGTTAATAAAAATTTTTGGAACTTTACTGGAATCGTCATCAGAGTAACCTCAATTGATAAATCAAGTTTTTAATCAATATATATATGAAGAATTGACAGGAGGCGGAACAATGGAAAAGTACATCGACTACAGTCCTGAAGTTAAACAAGCACTCAAGGAAAAAAAACCGGTGGTGGCTTTAGAGTCTACAATTATATCCCACGGAATGCCCTATCCTAAGAATTTAGAGACCGCACGGGAAGTAGAAGCAATTATCCGTAAGCGGGGAGCCGTGCCTGCAACCATTGGAATTATGAAAGGTCGTTTGAAAATCGGATTAACAGAAGAAGAGCTTGAGTATTTCGCTACGGAAAAAGGAATAATAAAGACCAGTCGAAGGGACATCCCATATATCACTGCCAACAAACTGGATGGAGCTACCACTGTAGCTTCAACAATGATTCTTGCCGGAATGGCAGGAATTAAGGTTTTCGTCACGGGAGGTATTGGAGGGGTCCACAGAGGGGGACAGGATACTCTGGATATTTCAGCGGACTTAATGGAGTTCTCGAAAACCGATATGGCGGTAATCTGTGCCGGTGCGAAATCTATTCTGGATATCGGACTGACTTTAGAATACCTTGAAACCCAGGGAGTACCGGTAGTCGGATTCGGAACGGAAGAGTTCCCTGCTTTTTACACAAGGGACAGCGGTTACAAAGCGAATTATCGAGTGGATGATGCAACCTCTCTGGCTAGAATAATGAAAGACAAATGGGATATGAATTTAAAAGGAGGACTCGTCATAGGAAATCCCATTCCGAAGGATGCAGAGCTGGATCCGGATTTTATTAATAGCGCCATTGAAAATGCCGTCATCTTGGCAGAACAAAAGGGTATTAAGGGAAAAGAAGTTACGCCGTTTCTGCTTTCTCATTTAAAAGATGTCACGAAGGGAAAAAGCTTAGATGCCAATATCGAATTAGTGTATAATAATGCCCGAATAGGAGGGGATATAGCAGTAGCTTATGCAAATTTAACATAAAAATATTTTGAATCCAGAAAAAAGAGGCGAAAGCCTCTTTTTTCATTAGATATTTAACAATATTCTACTATAGATAACTTCCGTAATCATACATTTGCTTTGTTCGTTCGATGTCTTTTTCTACCTGTTCAATTCTTCGAATCTGTTCTACCCGGTTCACTTTTTTTCGGAAGGTGAATGTTGGGTTGAATTTTACCACTCGAACTTGAATTATTCGATTGCCAAGCGTTAAACTCTTAGTCAATGTTCTCTCCCCCTTTAGTTTTCCGGCCCCTTCTTTTTGGATTTTATTCCCTTTTAGCGTGTTTTCCATAGCATTCTCCCTCCTTTCTGCTTGTAAATATATTATACCGTAGTAAAATATATGTTTAACCATCTAAGGTCTATGCTAACTTCCGTCTAAAGGTCTTTTTTCTCTCAGCCTTAGGATTTACAAGTGAACTGAAGAAATGCAAGAAGGAAAAATGAAATTAGTGGAGAATATAATATAGAGAAGGATAAGGATAAAAAGTATAGCACTGTGGTTAGATAAATAAGACAATTATTCTATAAACAGAAATGGAATGAATCAAGGAATTGTAAATTAAGAATAAATAAGTTGAGGTGGATGCTGAAGAAGAAATTGTCCAACACTTAATTAATTAGTTGGTAAATACCGTGGATCGTAATACTGGGATGTGG
>PWEO01000213.1 GCA_003553525.1 Clostridiaceae bacterium | reverse complement strand
GCCATATCCAGCATCTTTGCCATATCCAGCATCTTCGCCATATCCAGCATCTTCGCCATATCCAGCATCTTCGCCATATCCAGCATTTTTGCCATATTCCTGGCTTATTAGTTCCCTGTTTTCTTGCTTTTTGTTTCTTGATTTTTGCTTTTTGTTTCTTGGTTTCTTGGTTTTTTGATTTTGCGATTTTGCGATTTTGCATTCTTCTGTTCTTAAGTTTTAAGCTTCTCTTTTCTTTTCTTTGCTTTAGCTTACTTCACATTATACACCCTTTAATATAAAATTCAAGTACCGTCCCCAATGTTTATATTTTCAGATAATTTTTGGCGAATTAACGTAGCCTCCCGGGAGAACAAAAAAGCAAAAAAAAAGAGACCCTTGGCAAAAGTCCACGGTGTCTCTGCAACAGAGGAGGACAATTACTCCGTCCCCCTGTCACCGTCCCCCTGTCACCCCTCTGTTCTCTTTACTCTTTGCGAGGGGGACAATTACTCCGTCCCCCTGTCCCCTTTGTCCTCTCCAAATCGGTCCAGCACCAGGCCCTTTAGCATTTCCACCTCTTCGATTTTGAAGAAGAAGAGGACTAAGAAGTATACGCCGGCCCCGGCGGCGATGGCCAGGAGGAGCATGAGGACCTCCGGAACCGGTGCCTGGTAAGCGCCGGGCCCGAAAAACCATCCGGTGCTGAACAACCCCGCACCGGTGATGATGACCGCTGCCATGGCCAGGGATGCGGTGCCCGACTTAACTGCGCAGCTTAGCATTTTCCGGCCCCCGCGAAAGTCCATCTTCTTACGAAGCTCTTTTAACAGCAGGTAGGCGCCGATAATGGAGGCCAAGCTGGTTCCCAGGGCCAAGCCTCCGTGGTCCAATACCCGGACGAATAATAAGTTCAAGGCAACATTCAGGGATACCACATAAATCCCGTTTTCCATGGGAGTTTTGGTATCATGCAGGGAATAAAACCCACGGATCATAATTTCCCGAAGGCCGATGCCCACAAATCCGATGGCGTAAAAACCGAGGGCAAAGGAGGTCATTCCCGTTGCCCAGGCATCGAAGGCACCCCGCTGAAACAGCACCCTAATCATGGGCTGCGCCAAAAGCATGGTCCCCACCGCCACGGGAATAGTCATAAGCAGCATGACGTTGATTCCCTTTAACAGCATCCGGTTAAAGTTTTCGGGATTTTTTCCGTCCCCTTCCTTTACCAAAATGGGATATATAATCGTAACCAGGGTTAAAATAAAAACGCCGTACACTAAGGCTTTCACCTTTTCCGCGTAACTGAGGGCGGATACACTTCCGGAAATCAATCCCGAAGCCAGGGTCCGGTCCACTATTACATTGAATTTGCTGACCATGGTTCCTAAAATCACCGGGCCCACAAAGTTAAAGGTCCGCTTTACATTTTGGTCCTGCAGGGCGCTGACAACAGAAGTATTGGGAAAATACCGCCACCCGATTTTCATGCTGAAGCCCATGGTTAACAGCCACTGCAGCACATTTGCCACTACCGCCGTAACCATCAGTCCCGTAATACCGTATCGCTCCCCCATAAAAATCAGAAAGATGAAATAGGGAATGTTAAAGGGGATACCCATCAGGGCGGGCACCCCAAAATTTTCTTTGCTGTGTATATAAGCATTGAAAACATCGGTCAGTACCACCGCTACCATACTGGGCAGGCCGATTCGAACCAATCGTACGGTAAAGTCAAAAACCTCCCCTTCAAATCTGAGGGCAAAGAGACGCACCAAAAACGGCGCCGCCACATAAAAAACAACGATGGCTATAAGGGATCCCAGAAAAATCAGCAGACTGAATCGGCTGAGGTATCGATTTTCCTCCGCCGCGCCCTGTTTGTTTCGTATATCGGTAAAAATGGGAATCATGCTTTGTCTTAGGGCTAAGGCGATGATCGTGATTAACACCCCGTTGATGGTTAGGGCCATAAAAAAGGCATCGGTTTCTCCCCCCAGGCCGAAGCGAAACCCGATGAGCATTTCCCGAAGAAAACCCATGATTTTACTGAGGCTGGTAAGGATCATTACCAGTACCGCTGATTTTGTTGCTTTTTCCAGTCGACTGCCCTTCATATGCTTTCTCCTATTCCTCTCCTTCGATGGTATCCTTCAGCTCGTTTAAATACACCCATCGTTCCATCTTATGTTCCAGGGCCTGCTCTTTTGTAGATTTTGCCGCTAATAATTCCTGGAGCTTTTGAAAATCCTCGGCGGCCTCCTCAATTTCTTTTTCGATGGCTTCCAGTGCCTCTTCAATTTCCAGAATATCCTGATCAATGGTTTCAAACTCCCGCTTTTCTTTATAGGAAAATTTCAGCTGATGACTTTTGGGTTTCGCTGCGGTTTGATCTGCAGTGTTGTTTGTAGCCGTATTTGCAGCGATTGTTCCGGTGTTGATTCCGGTGTTGCTCTCAGCGCTTCCTGCGCCGTTTACTTTTGCCTGCAACTTGGCATTCCTCAGGGCCCGTGGAGCTTTTCCAATCACGGCCCCGGATTTTTTCTGGGTTTTTCGCTCCAGATAGTCCGAGTAATTCCCCGTATGCTCATAGATGCTGAAAGCTTCCAGGGAGAAAATCTTATCCACGGTACGATCCAAAAAGTAACGATCATGGGATACGGTGATCACGGCTCCCGGAAATTCATCCAAGTACTGCTCTAAAATGCTGAGGGTTTTAATATCCAAATCATTGGTGGGCTCATCGAGAAACAGCACATTCGGTGCCTGCATCAGGATATTTAAAAGATAAAGTCTTCGCTTTTCTCCCCCGGACAATTTTCGAATCAGGGTCCACTGATCTTCCGCAGAAAATAAAAATCGTTCCAGCATCTGGGATGCGGTGATTTTCACCCCGTCCTTAGTAGAGATATATTCCCGTTCCCGGCGAATATAATCAATGACCCGAAGATCCTCGGGCAGCGGGTCCATCTCCTGGGCATAAAATCCGATGTTTACCGTCTCTCCGATTTCCAAATGCCCTTCAAAGTCCTTTATTTTCCCGCTGAGTATTTTAATCAGCGTGGTCTTTCCGCTGCCGTTTTCGCCGATGATGCCGATGCGGTCCCTGGGCAGTACGGTATAGGAAAAATCTTTTATTAAAGGCACCGTAACCGATTGTATCTTTTCTGCCTCCGCAGACTGCGCTTTCCCCTCTGCTTCGGATCCATAACTAAACTCTTCTATGGACTCATCAAAGCTTTTCGCAATGTTTTCCGCCTCGATCACTTTTTTTCCCAGGCGGGTGGCCCCGACGGAGATTTCCATTTGACCCTCTTCCTGGCCCTCCTTATCCTCTTTCAGTTTATCGAAACGCTGTATTCTGGCCTTCTGTTTCGTTCCACGGCCCTGGACTCCTGCCCGGATCCACTCCAGTTCACTTTTATACAGGCTTTTCTTTTTTTCCAGTTCCCGAAGATTTTTCTCTTCTCTGGCGGATTTTTCCTCTAAGTACCGGGTGTAGTTTCCTTCATAGGTATATAATTTTCCGCCCTCCACTTCCACAATACGGTTGACGATTCGGTCCAAAAAGTACCGATCATGGGTCACCATCACCAGGGTGGTCTGCTTTTCCTTTAAATAGGACTCCAGCCAGTCGATGATCTCGTTATCCAGATGGTTGGTGGGCTCGTCCAGAATTAGCAGCTCTGAGGGCTGAATCAAAGCCGAGGCTAAGGCGATTCGCTTTCGCTGACCGCCGGACATTTTCCCTACCCGCTGGGTAAAATCCGTAATGCCCAACCGGGTGAGGATCCCCTTGGCTTCCTTTTCCAGATCCCAGGCCTTTTCATCTTCGATTTTTCCGCTGAGTTCAATGATTTTCTCCCCCGAGGGCTCCCCTTTATCCAGTTCCTGTTGATATCGGTACAGAAGCTGAATCTTCGGATCCTCTCCGAAAAACACCTGCTCTAAAACCCGGTGTTCCTCCTTGAATTCCGGATTTTGGGGCAGATAATGGGAGCGGATATTCCCCCGCTGAATCACTTCCCCACTGTCGGGCATTTCTTTTTTTGCAATCATTCGGAGCAGGGTGGTTTTTCCCGCCCCGTTAACCCCGATGATTCCGATTTTATCCCCCTGTTGGATTCCAAGATTTATGCCGTCCAACAGCATTCGTTCCGTATAACTTTTTTTGATATTTTCCAAACTCATCACATTCATATAATCAACCTCAACTTTTGTATTTTCTTTTATTAAAGCCGGCATTTCCAGCGTCGGGAAAATAGGCGGCGACATCTTTCAACCCCATCGTTTTTACCGGTTTCGCTTTACATTGTATCATAAATCAAAAATATTTTTTAGTCGACATAATCATGACACATTTTCCTGTTACTATTAGAACTGTAATAAGTCACTGAGACAAAGATTGTCATCAGTTTATTCCCTTTTGAAAGATAAAGGCAAATTATTTAAAGGAGGTATTCATTTATGAATGTCAAAAAGTTGCTTGCAGCTGGAATCCTTAGTTTAGCCTTAATCGGTTTTGTCGGATGCGGTGAAGTAGAAGACATCGATCCGGAAGAAACACCGGAACAAGAAGTACCGGCAGATGAAGGAATGGATGATTAACAGCGTTCAACAGTAACTTGTTCAATTATGCAACACAGTAAGTTTAAAACTTTTTCTTTACTTTCATTCTCCTTAATGAAATAGAAGTTGAAAATCCCCGGAGTTCTCCCCTTCGGGGGTTTTCTTTGCCCTGATTCAATTCATTCTATTTTCCGACACTTTGATGACATATTTTCGTGATACTATTTAAACAGTAACTATTAAAAAACTTTTAATAAAAATTTAAAAAAGGGGGAACCACAAAATGAAATTAAATATTAAGAAGATGGTTTTTGCCGGGATTCTCAGTTTAGCACTATTAGGATTCGTCGGATGTGAAAGCGAAAATGACATTGATCCTAACGACGCTTTCAACGGCGAAGAGCCCGGGGTAGAAGAAGATTTAGATGAAGATTATGATGATTAGTCCTTCCTGTCTTTAAAACATATAGCGAGTAACTAAAAGTAAGATGACGCTCCTGGAGAAGTTTCCAGAGCGCCATCTTTTTTAGTTTTTGCTTAAGGCTTAATTTTTCGGCGCCTCCACCACAATATGGGCTCCCATTAAGAAGTCCTGGCCTCTGGGGTCCTGAAGATCCTTATCCCTTTCGTAGGGTTTAATCACTATCTCCCCTTCACAGGCTCCCAAATTGTATCGATCCACCCGGGAACGGGCTTGAATTTCCTTTCGTCGAGCTTCCTTGCCTTCCTGGGTTAAGGAAAGAATACTGATATCTCCCCCGTGAGCATCCATAATATGTTTACTGATGGTAAGCCCCAGGCCGAAGCCCGTGGTCCGTTTCCGACTTTTATCCCCTTTATAAAACCGCTCATAGACGAAGGGAATTTCCTCGAGACGTATACCGGGGCCGCTGTCGATAATCTCTATGGAAAAATTTTCTCCCCGATCCCTTAGTTCCACCCGAATGGCCCCTTCCTCAGGGGTGAAGCGAATGGCATTGTTTAACACATTGATTAAAACCTGTTTCATACGGATCCGATCCACATAACCGTGGACCTCCGGCTGAAGCTCTTCCATCAGCTGAATACTTTTCCTGTCGATCTCAAAATTCAACTGCATCAGGACTTCCTTCACCAATTTCTCCAGGTTTACCCATTCTTTATTCAGATTCGAAACCTTCTTCTCAAAACTGGACAGCTCCAATAATTCATTGGTCAGCTTCCCCAGCCGTTTGGTTTCATCCAGGGCCACTCCCAGGTACTTTTCCCTGTCCTTTTCTTCAATCACTCCGTCCATAATTCCCTGGATAAAGTTTTGCACCGTGGTTATGGGGGTTTTCAGTTCATGGGATACATTGGCAATTAAATCCTTTCGGATCTCTTCCAAATTTCGGATTTTATAGGCCATGGAATTCAGGGAAATGGCTAGATCACTGACTTCATCGTTGCCTTTAACGGGGATTCCATGTCCGTACTCCCCTTCGGAAATCTTCTGAGCCACGTTTCGCATAACCACCAGGGGCTGCGTAAAACGCTTCGAGAAAAAGTATAATAACAGGGTTACGGGGATGGTAATCCCGAAAAAGCTGAGCATAATAATCCGGTTGATCTGCCGGGTCAACAGCTGAACATTGGCGATGGGACTGTAGATTAAAATTTCTCCGAAACGCTGTCCCTCTTCTATCAGGGGTACGGCCACCGTAAGCATTTGGATATATTCTTCCTCTTCTTCTTCATCCCCCTCAAATTGAGCCGTAAAGTACTGACGAACGGGGTTTTCCAAGGAGGGGGTGGGTCGATTGGACTGGATCGGCAGTCTTCCGATGTTTCCTATGGCCACCACATCATTGGTCTCCTCAAAGATGATGGAGATATTTACGTTTTCCGCCTGCTGCATGACGTTCAGGGTCTCCATAAAATGCTCCGTACTGATGACGCCCGATTCCAATTGATCATACATTCGACTTACTCTCAACGCTTCCCGCTCCAACACACTTCTTCGCTGTTCCAGGATCTGCTGTTGCATAAATTGACTGGTAATATAGGCAATCAGAAACAGGCTGATAATCAGAATCAAAAAATATGTGAGCATCATCTTTTGAAAGATGGATTTTCGAAACCCGTTTTCCGTCCAGAACTTTTCCTGAATCTTTTGAATCCCTTGATCGAAAAACTTTTTCACTGTTTATTCACCTCAAATTTATATCCGACACCCCAAACCGTGGCAATGTTCCAGATGGCTCCTTCTCCCGGTTGCAACCGCTGTCTTAATCGCTTGATGTATAAGTCCACCACACGGTCCTCTCCTTCGAAGTCCCATCCCCAAATGTTTTCAATCAGTTCATTCCTGGAAAAAACCCGGTTGGGATACTCCATCAAATATTTTAAAAGTTGTGCTTCTCTTCGGGGAATTTCAACAATCTTACCGTCCAGGGAGACCTCAAAGGCTTCCTTGTTAAAAATGAGGGTATCATAGGCCAGACGCTGATCCCCCTCCCCGCTGTTTTCCTCCCGGTCCAGTTTCCTTCTTCTAAGGTTGGATGCCACCCGGGCCATAAGCTCTCGAACATCAAAGGGTTTGGGAATGTAATCATCGGCCCCGATATCCAGTCCTTTAATTTTCTCATCCTGCTCTCCCTTAGCCGTAAGCATAAGGATGGGCACATTACTGTCTTCCCGAACTTTTCGGCATATTTCGTAGCCGTCCATACCGGGAAGCATCAGGTCCAAAATAATAAGATCATAGGCTTTCGACAAAAACCTTTCGTAGCCCTTTTTTCCGTCGGCTTCCTTATCCACTTCATAGCCTTCTTTTTTAAGATAAAGGCTGACAATCTCCGAGATGTTGGGGTCGTCCTCGATGATTAAAATCCGCTTATTTTCCATTGGGCCCTCCTTATTGTTGATCTTTTTATCATCCTTTGTTTTACGGAATCATAAAATACTTTTAACCGATGCTTATCCACTGTATTTTTGCTAATATCTTAAAACCTGTGGCGACGCTGGTCACAGCCGCCCTGATTGTATTATAAAAGTAAATTATGTCACTATTATATCATATCTTTACATGCCGGCCCTTGCCCCGGGGATTTATCCTCACACCTGCTGCCATGGCAGGGCAAATCCCGGCGTACTTTCCGACGGGATTTCAACACGAACTAACCCACGGCGGTAGCTGATCCGGAAAGAAAACCGGCTACTACAGAAGCAAGTTCAGCAAAGAGACTGCGCTATGGAGAGGAACAGGAAGAATACCAAGGGAACAGGAAGTATACCTAGGGAACAGGAAGTAACTTAGCGGAACAGGAAATATACCGAGGGAGCAGAAAATATATAAGCTGAAAAAGGAAAAAGCGCCGACAAAATCCGTCGACACTCTTAATTGTATTGCTGCTATTTATGCCTCTTCAATCTTATAGAACCAACGATGGGTGTATTCTCCTTTTTCGAAATCCCAAATCATCTCCAAATAGGGAAACCATACAAAATAGGTGCCGTCTTCGTCTTTGCCTATGGGATCCGGTTCGATTCGGTTGTCCCGGTACTTATTGGGATATTCTTCCAAATCATAGTCTTCATAAATCAGATAAGCTTTGATATCCTTCTGATAAAATTCCGATAACTCCCGGATAATGTACCCGTACAGGGTTCGAACATCTTCCCGGTAACCGTTTCTGATCAGACCCCGCAGTTTTTCCGAGTTTTCACGGTCCAGGTAATACCGGAGGTTCAAAGCGTCCTCTTGGGATCCTCTTGTAATTTCAATACTTTCAAATTCCACAATCTCGTCTCCGATTTCAAAATGACCGTGATTTTTATAAAGGTACTCTTCGTAATCTTCAAAGTTCCGGGTTTGAGATTTTGTTGCGGTAATTTTTACAATCTCACTTTGAGAGGACCGTATTCCCTCTACTACAGAACGTACCCGATAGTAATAGGTTTTCCCTTCTGTAAGACCGGTGACTTTTAATGAATAATCTTCATCCCACTGGACTTTTAAAGGGCGTCCTTTTTCATCATTGAAAACATGGAAGGGTCCGTCTTTCGATAGACTTTCGTACACATGGTAGTACTCCGCACCTTCTACAGGGTCCCAGCCGATTTCAACTTCTCCCAGTTCTTCTCTGGCAAAGACCCCCGTCGGCGCCTTAAGACTGCCGCTGAACTCATCATAGCTTTCCACCCACTGCCGGGTATTATTCCAAAGGGCTTTTACTTCCCCTGTAGTCATATCCTCTGCAGGGTCCAGCTTGCTTCGCTCTCTTCTCGGGAGGATTTCATAATAATCCATAAAGGCCATGGCTTCATAGGCCCAAGTTTCAATACTTTCCACATCCCCGGCAATCAATTCGAAATCGCCGTCGGGGTAGGGTCTGTCTAAGGCTCGAAGGGTTCGGTAAAAAATGTAGGCCCCTTCCTGGCGGGTAGTTCGTCGATCGGGATCAAACTTTCGGTCTTCCGTCGCGGGAATAATATCCAGATTGTAGGCCTTTAAAACCCAAGGATTTTTCGTATCTTCAAAGGTATCATCCCAGGCGGCAACCGCTTCGTTTCCCGATAATTTTTCATAAAAAAGTACAGATAATTTCGCAAGATTTCTTCGGGTCATATCCCCTTCCATATGCTGTAAGAACCTGTCCAGTGTTTCGGAAAACCCTAAGTCCTTCCACACAATTTTTTCCTCATCATCGGATTTTTTACCGTTGTTTTCTTTTTCATCCTTGTCGCTGCCTTTATTTTTATCATTGCTGCTGTCTTTATTTTTATCATTGCTGCTGTCTTCTTCCTCATTTTCATCGCTATCTTTCGGCTTGGTTGAGCCTAGGGAATTTTCTTTGGAATCTTCGTCGCCGGAATCTTCCTCTTCCTTGCGGCTTGCGCGGTATTCATCATCCAGGTCCGGTTCCATGGGTTCCGGGTCCCGAACATTGTTACCGTTCCCGGAATTGCCTCCGGTTAAATCCTGATCATCTTCCCTAATGATTTCAGAATCCTGCTGATTATTATCCGAGTTTTCCCCTTGGTTTCTGATAAGATTTAATGCCGCCGCCGGCACAATTCCCAGCATTATCACCACGATACCGATAATTAACAACTTTTTTTTCATAGCATCTCCCCCGTTTTCCCTAATAACCCTTTAGACGAACCTTACCCTTAAAAGTTCCCGTGATTTCTAAATTTCTCATTACCCCTGTTCCTGAATTTCTGATCTTTCAGTTTTCTGTGTTTCGGTACAGCCTCTTTCTAAATATCTATTTCAAGCCCCACGGGGCAATGATCACTGCCGTAAATTTCGGGATATATTTTTGCATCTTTTATGTGATTTTTCAAGTCGATTTCTCTGTGGGCTACATTCAAGTCTCCGCAAAGGATTACCGGTTTCTTCTCTTCCAAATGTTTGAGATAGGCCCGAAAGTCATCCTCCCACTGCATTCGGTAGGAAAGTCTTGTAAGACCTCGCTGGGCGTTGACATTCCATGAAATTAATCGCATGGGTCAGCTCCTTCTTTTAGCATTTTTATTTTTATTCCCCCGTTTTTTGACAAAGCGTTTTTAACAGGGTTATTTTCATCGTTATTTATATTACCCATTATTCATAAACTTAAAAGGAAATTTTGGGAATTGAGTCTTCTGACTTAGGTCTCCGGGGATCCCCGGAACTTTTCAAGATATTCTACATCTACTAACCTGAGGTTTTCAGACGATCCTTCCATCCATTGATTAATCCACTAAAATATTGGGTATCAATAATTTCAAGCTATTACCATAGAATAGTACATATTTCAAGTTACGTCAACCATTTTCTTTTTTGCTTCTGTTCTCAATTTTCATTGAAATATAAAGGTTTAGAGTGATTTTTCCTTCTCTGGACCGCAAAAAATCAGCACCTAGTCCTATAAGGAGGTCGAACTATGAAAAAAGAAATCGTAATTATCGGTGGTGTCGCAGGAGGAATGAGCTGTGCGGCAAAGCTTCGAAGAGAAAGCGCTGAGGTGAATATCACTGTTTATGAAAGGGGCGAATACGTTTCCTATGGGGCCTGTGGTCTGCCCTATTATATCGGAGATTTGATTAAAGATCCGGAAAAACTGGTGGTTCGAAGCCCCGGAGACTTTAAGGAAAAGGGAATCGATGTCGAAATTTTCCATGAAGTCCTGGAGGTTCATCCTTCAAAAAAAACCGTTACGGTAAAAAATCTGAAAAAAAACGAAACCTTCCAGAAGGCCTATGACTCTCTGGTAATTGCCACCGGCGCCGCTCCCATTGCTCCGGATTTTATGCAGTCGGCACCGAAAAACGTATTCACCCTTCGGGATATCCACGATGGTAAAATAATCAAAGAAGCGGCCATGGCTCCTAAGATAAAAAACATTGTCATCGTCGGAGGGGGCTACATCGGTCTGGAACTGGTGGAATCTTTCCATAATCTCAGTAAAAATGTTACCCTGATCAACCGCTCGGGGAAAATCATGAAAACCTACGACGAAGAGATTCGGGAAGTGCTGTTCAGTGAACTGTCAGAAAAAAACATTAATCTTCACCTATCCGACAGCGTGGAGGGTTTCAAAAGCAGCGATGAGGGTTATGTTACCCATGTTAAAACCGATCGGAATGATTATGAAGCGGATCTGGTTGTGATGGCCATTGGCGTGGCTCCAAGCACAAAGTTTTTAGAGGGTACCGGGATCAACACTATGAAAAACGGCGCCATCATTACCAATGCCCGAATGGAAACCAATATTAAGGATATCTACGCCGCGGGAGACTGTGCCTCTGTAAACCATAAACTGTTAAAAATTCCGGTACACATTCCCCTGGCCACCCACGCCAGTAAGCAGGGCCGGCTTTTAGCGGAAATTCTGGCAGGAAAGGACCGATCTTTTCCCGGAGCCCTGGGAACCTCCGTGGTAAAAATCTTGGACCTTACCTTAGCCCAAACGGGACTCAATGAAAAACAGGCTAAGGATAATGAATATAATTACCAGACCAGCTTCATCAAAACCGCCCACCGTGCGGGCTATTACCCGGATAATACTCCGGTATATATTAAATACCTCTTTGACAAAGACACCAATGTGCTGTTGGGGGCCCAAATGGTAGGCCCGAAGGGCATTGCCCACCGGATTAACACCCTGGCCCTTGCCGTGGACCAAGGTCTTACCCTGGAGGATATCCTTCTGTCGGACTTTGCCTACGCCCCCCCGTTTTCCGGAACCTGGGACGCCTTGCAGGTGGCGGCGATGGCCTCTTTATAACGGAATAGAAGAAAGAAAATCAGCAAAAAAATATACCAGGGGGCGATTAGACCCTCCCAGGGATCTTCAATTTCATTATTCGAAAAAAATTCGAAAAAAAAAGTGTACCGGGTTGTGGAGCCACATGATCATACGACTCCCCCGGTACACTTTTTCTATTAATTTATCAATCCGATTAATTTGCCGTCTGCTTATAGGTGGGTACAATTTTTTCCATATACCCTTTGATTTCGCTGCCGTCCTTATCCAGAGTTTCCCAAAGAATATCCAGCTCCCGCTGCAGAAATTTAAAGTCCGTATACATGGGTTTTCCCACGAAGATTTTTTCGTGACAGGTATCTTCCAGTCCTTCGCCGTCCAACAACAGCTCTTCGTAAAGCTTTTCCCCGGGTCGAAGGCCTACCACCTTAACTTCGATATCCGTATCCGGTTCAAAGCCCGACAGTCGAATAAGGTTTCGTGCAAGGTCTATAATTTTTACCGGCTCCCCCATATCCAGAACGAAAATCTCGCCGCCCTTGGCCATGGACCCCGTTTGAATCACCAGCTGCCCCGCCTCGGGAATGGTCATAAAGTACCGGGTAACCTCTTCATGGGTTACGGTTACGGGACCGCCCTTTTCAATCTGTTCCTTGAACAGGGGAATCACACTGCCGTTACTGCCCAGGACGTTTCCAAATCGTACGGCGATAAACTCCGTCTCGCTTTCTTTATCCATGGCTTGAATTACCATCTCCGCCACCCGTTTGGAAGCCCCCATAATATTTGTAGGGTTTACAGCTTTATCCGTGGAGATCAAGACGAACCGCTCTACCTTGAATTTATCTGCACATTCCGCCACGTTCCTGGTTCCGAAAATGTTATTCTTTACCGCTTCCTGAGGATTATCCTCCATCAAGGGCACATGCTTATGGGCCGCGGCGTGGAATACCACCTGGGGTTTGTGGGTCTCAAAAATCTCTTCCATACGATCCTTCTCCCGAATCGAGGCGATGATCGTAAACAGGTCCAGGTCGGGAAAGGTGCTTCGAATTTCATTTTGAATAGCATACGCATTGTTTTCATAATTATCCAGAATCAACAGCTTTTTCGGCTTAAAGGCCGCAATTTGTCTGCACAGTTCCGATCCGATGGAGCCCCCTCCGCCGGTAATCAGTACTACCCGGTCTTTGATGTATCCTTGAATCCCGCGCATATCCAGTTTCACAGGCTCTCTGCCTAACAGGTCATCAATTTTAACGTCTCGGATAGCCTGAATCGAAACTTCCCCGTCAATCAGCTCCGACATACCCGGAACGATCTTCAGTTTGCATTTCGTCTTATTGCATTCTTCAATAACCCCTCGAATTTCCTGGCGCTGCATGGAGGGGATTGCAATAATAATCTCATCAATCCCGTATTTTTCCACGGTTTTTCTGATATGGTACCGGTCCCCCACTACGGGAATCCCGTTAATTCTTGCTCCCAGCTTTTCATCATTATCATCAATCACCGCTACGGGAATGCTGTTCAGCTCTTTATGATTTCTAAGCTCTTTAATGACCTGGGCTCCCGCTTCTCCGGCGCCGATGATCAGAATTCGTTTTTG
>PWEO01000053.1 GCA_003553525.1 Clostridiaceae bacterium | reverse complement strand
GCGACGCTGTCCCGCTCAATAAAAGTAGGGATCAATACCGTGTCGGTAAGCTTGTTCTCATCCACCAGGTTGCGGTAGGCTCCATAGGCTTTGTCTGCCAATAGGGTGACGTCCTGGATAATGGTGGTGATCGCCAGGCCGAAGGTATAGTCTTCAGGAATATTGTCATTGCTGATTAGAGAAATATCTTCGGGGATGCTTTTTCCCCGCTCCCTAAGGGCCTTTAAAAAACCCAGAGTCATTCGGTCGTTACAGGAAAAGACTGCGGTGGCATCCGTTGAAAGCAGGGCCTTTCCCGCTTCATATCCGCTGTTGTACCCATAATCCCCATACTTGATCCATCGGGGATCCGGCTCAATACCCTTTTCCAGCAGGGTCTGGGTAAAACCCTTCAGCCGGGAATTTGCATTTTCCTTTGAAGGCGGGGGAGCGATAATTCCGATTTTTTTATGTCCCTTGGACAACAAATGGGCTGTGGCCTTACAGGCACCGGCTTCGTTGTCGAAGATCACCTTACTGATGTTCATCTCCTCAAAGGCCCGGTCAACAAATACCAGGGGCACCGACAATTTCGAAAGTTTCTTTTTTACCCGTTGGTCATGAAAGGCCTCGAAGCTCGGACAAAAGAAGATGCCGTCCACCTGCCGGGCATCAAGAACATCCAGCAGGCGAAGATCTCCCTCCGCCTGTTCGTTACTGTTAAGGATCAAAAGTACGCTATTTTCTTCAAGGCAGTGTTTTTCCAGATGTTTCGCCAGTCGGGAGAAATAGGGATTTTCGATATCGGGAACAATCAGTCCGATCAAACCGGAACGATTGGTAACCAGAGCTCTTGCGGCCTGGTTAGCCCGATAATTCATCTTTTCAGCCACGGTATGGATTTCTTTTCGTTTCTCATCACTGATGCGGATGGGTTTTCGGTTCAGTACCTTCGATACCGCGGTAATGGACACTCCGGTGGCATCGGCGATATCTTTCAGGGTGGTTTTCATCGGATCATCCTTTCCTCACTTATTTGGGCTGACTCGCCATTCTCTTCACCTATTTTCAGGAGGACAGCGGGACGGAGCTTTTGTCCTCTTTTCAATGGAGAGGACAAAAGCTCCGTCCCACTGTCCTCCTCCACTGTCCTCCTGTCCTCTGCCCCTGGATATCCTAAGCGGTGTATAAAACACCATCACAAATAAAAGCCACGGGATTATTTTTTTCCTGGTCTACATACATCGTGAGACTCTGTCCTTTTTTCCCGTGAATATGAATCATCGCCTCCATGGGAAATAGGGCATTTCCCGACAGAAGATTTACTTTCGTATAATGCACGTGATTTCGGCCGCCGAAATCTCCGATGGAGGCCCCCAGCAGCAGGCCTTCTCCGACGCCCATGCCCACAATTTTAACCTCCGGTCGATGGGCAATCACACAGTGAATCGGCTTCAAGCCTTGATACTCTTCCTCTGTTTCTATGTAGTCCAGTGGTTCTTCCAGCAACAGGGTTTTTTCATCATAAAGCACCCCTTCTTCCAGGTCGTACATTAGAAAACCTTTTATATCTAGTTCTCCCCCTAACCAATAGGGTTTCAGATCCAAGCGGTTTTTCAAATGATATAGTCGGTAGATAAAATTGGGATCAAATTCAGCGGGCTGAAAATCCCGATAAAGATATCGATATCCCTCCCCTTGGGTTTCCTCTTTTAACTCCTGATAAATATTTTCTCCCTCCTTCTCGGCGGACTTCATCCGGGCTTTTTCCTCTTCCCAGTAATTTTTCAGTTCTTTTTGTAAAGCTTCTTCCTTAATCCTGCCGAAAAGGTTTTTCGCGCTGTGCCTTTCCGCCACTTGCTTTTCCAGTTTTTCATAGTCCATATCCCAATCTTCAATCCGTTGGTCCGTAAGGGCGACGTAGGTAACCCTACGATTTTTCTGCCCGATGCGGTAAGTATCCAATGGCCATCCTTTACCGAAGGTTACTCCGATGTGCTTTCCTTCCTTATTACATACATTAAACGCCATGTTCTGCCTCCTTGTTTAATTCGGGATCTTCCCGGTGTCTATTCGACTTTTTTTCTACTCCGCCTACCCTCAATCTGCTCATGGTAAATCGTTGAAATTCGGAGGAACTCGCTGGGAAAACACCAGTGTAACCATAAGTACCAGCGCCATGGCCATCCCCAGAAGATACAGGGCTATTCGGTACTTTTTCCGGTCCTTTACTATGTATGCCGATGATTGTTCCCATGACAGCGGTATCTTCTCTCCCAGCATCGTATAGCTTTTGTATAGACAAAAAAGATTATAAATCGGAATATTTAGTCCCAGCCCCTTCACGATCACGCCGAAGGTTCGCTCAAAGCCCTCCTTATATGAAAGCGGTTCGCCACTGAGATTTTCAATTTTCATCCCTAAAATCTTCTTTCCCGGAGTACTCTTAAAATATCTAAGCCAAATCGGCTCTAGGAAAAGCATCAGCAATAATACCATAAAGGTATCCAAATAGTTTTCCAAACCGGTTCTTCTCACAATATTTTCCTGAAACATCAAGGCCAAAAATCCCAGCCAGAGGAGATTATACAGACTCAAATCAAAACTTCTGGCAAAAAATCGACGCCATGGGGAGTACACCCGAGGTACGTTCCCTTCTTCTGAAAATTCGCCGGTATCCTCTTCCCTATTGATCACACCCATCACCCTTTCTTTGGTTCTATGTACTGTTTCTCCATTCGGAATGGAAAATCCTCTTTTTTTCAAAACTTTTTTAGGAGGACAAGGGGACGCGCGAGGACAGGGGGACGTGTCTGCGTCCCCCTGTCCTTTCCTATTCTCAGCTACTGATTATACCCGGTTTACACCGGTATCGATGGCGGCTTGGACAACGGCTTTTGCGATTTGATCCGCTACCCTTTCGTCAAATGCGTCGGGTAAAATATAGGTTTCTGTCAGTTCTTCTTCGGGGATTACCGCTGCGATGGCCCGGGCCGCTGCAAGCTTCATCTCTTCATTGATTTCCTTGG
>PWEO01000070.1 GCA_003553525.1 Clostridiaceae bacterium | reverse complement strand
TTGCCGGCAAACTGATGGATAAAAATTACGGTGAATTTCAACAAGAAATGGACATGTTTAATAAAGCTTTCTGTGAAGTGATGATGGAGGGAGATGGTGCCGGAAGAGCTTTCAGTTTTCCGATTCCAACTATTAATATTACTAAGGATTTTCCATGGAACACACCGGTAGTAAACAGCATTATGGAGATGACACGGAAATTCGGCACTCCATATTTTGCGAATTTTTTAAACTCAGATCTTGAACCGGAAGACGTTAGAAGTATGTGCTGTCGATTAAGACTGGATAACCGTGAACTCAGAAAAAGAGGGGGTGGCCTATTCGGAGCTAATCCTCTAACGGGATCCATCAACGTGGTAACCTTAAATATGGCTCGAATCGGATACTTAACCACCAATGAAGAAGAATTTAAGAAAGAAGTTCGGTTATTAATGGAAAAATCCCGTGAAATTTGTGATGCTAAACGCGTAATGCTGGAAAAATACATGGAAGCCGGATTGTATCCTTATTCAAGATTCTACCTGCAAGGGGTTAAAGATAATACGGGTGAGTATTTTAAGAATCATTTTTCAACCATTGGTTTAAACGGCATGAATGAAGCCTGCGTTAACCTTTTGGGGAAAGATATTACTACGCCCGAGGGCAATCAATTTGCAGTGGAGATTATGGAATTTATGAATAAAGTCATCCAAATATTTCAGGAAGAGACTGGAAGCCTATGGAACTTAGAAGCTTCGCCGGCGGAAGGTGCAGCTTACCGTTTTGCACGATTGGATAAAAAAATGTATGGAAAAATATTTACTCAAGGAGATGAAGAACCCTATTATACAAACTCTACCCAATTACCAGTAGGACACACTAAAGACTTCTTTGAAGCCTTAGAACTTCAAGAAAATTTACAGTCCTTATATACCGGAGGTACGGTGATGCATGGATTTTTGGGAGAAGAAGTAGGGGATATAGAGACTTGTAAAGCATTAATAAAAACCGCTATGGAAAAAAGCAGTGTTCCATACATTACTATTACACCCACCTTCTCTATTTGTCCGGAACATGGTTATATAAAGGGAGAACACTTCCTCTGTCCGACTTGTGAGCGAGAAAGTGAAGTCTGGACAAGGGTTGTAGGATTTCATCGTCCTGTACAATCATGGAATAAAGGAAAGAAAGAGGAGTACAAGGACCGGGAAACTTTTTCTGATGAAATCAGTATGAACAATCTTATGCGACCGGCAAATTAGGTAACGTTATGAAGATACTTGGATTTCATAAATTATCCCTAGTGGATTACCCCAGGGAACTTTGTTCTGTGATATTTACCAGTGGTTGCAATTTCCGGTGCCCTTATTGTCATAATAAAAATATTGTAAACCAAACGGGGGATTTCTTCAATGAAGAGGAAGTGAAAAAAGTCCTATTAAGCAGAAAAAAATACATTTCGAATATTTGCATTTCCGGTGGAGAGCCGACCCTTCAAAAGGATCTGGTAGGTTTTATACAAAGCTATAAGGAGCAAGGGTTTAATATTAAGTTAGATACTAATGGTTCAAACCCAAAGGTTTTAAAAGATCTATTGAATAAGAACTATCTAGACTATGTTGCTATGGATGTTAAAACAGACATTAATCAATATGACAAAATAATTGGAGAATTCGGTTATGAAGAACAAGTACTGGAATCGCTTAAACTTTTGAAAAACTCCGAAATTGATTATGAGTTTCGAACAACTTTTGTCAAGGAATTGATGTCACCAAAATCCATTGAGGGCTTAAAGCAAATGGTTCGAGATAGTAAGCGATTTGTTTTACAGAGTGTAAAACTTAACGATGAAGTTCTCTCTCCTAAGGTTCGAATGGAATCTTACTCCAAGGAAGAAATGGAAAAATTCAAAGGTGAATTCACCCCTTATGTGGAAGAAATTCGACTTAATCTTTAATAGCCTGAGAATAAAAGCTTTTACTTAAATATTGCTGGGAGTGATTGTTTTTTATTCAATAGTTATGGTATGATGTATGCATAAGAAATTGGAACAATAGAGGTGTTTTATGAACTTACCAAATATATTAACTACCCTGCGATTATTATTAATTCCTGTATTTATTTACGTTTTTTTCTTCTTTGAAGATAACAATCTCTTGTATGCAACAATAGTCTTTTTCTTAGCCGGTATTACCGACGGATTAGACGGTTATTTAGCCCGTAAATATCATCAGGTTACAAAAATCGGTCAGGCCCTAGACCCCTTAGCGGATAAATTAATGCAACTTACGGTAATTGTGTGCTTTACCATTGCAGGGATTTTGCCTCTATGGATTTTAATCGTAGTAGGAATCAAAGAAGCACTGATGATTTTAGGAGCGGCGATTTTATATACTCGAAGAGATAAAACCGTTATTCCAGCAAACAAATTAGGGAAAGTTTCTACGGTACTGTTTTATGTAGCAATATTACTTATTGGATTAGGCGTAAACATGGGAAGATACCTATTGATCACAGCAATTCTAATTACGATAATTGCTTTCTTTCGATATCTTAAAATGGGGCTAAGGAAATTAAAAGAGAATAAAGTTCTTGAATAATTAGTTTTTTCAAAAAAATGAATTGACAAAACTGAAAATACCATTATAATTTATAATAACTTAATAATCGGCAATGATTAGGAGTAGTAGGTAATAATCCTTAAAAAGAGAGGTGATGAGTAGCTGAAACATCACTTAAGGCAATGATTACTGAAGTAGCCTATGAGCTTCTGCGATGAAACTAAGTAGTTGTAGACGGTAGTTCCGTTATCCAAAAGAAGTGTCTATAATTATTTTATTATAGAAACTAAGGTGGTACCACGAATGTCAAGCTTCGTCCTTAACTGATTCTATCAGAATAAGGATGAGGTTTTTTTTATCTAATATATAATTGTTTATTAATGAGGAGGAAAGGATATGAGCGAGAAATTAGCAAAAACTTATGATCCAAAAGCTTTTGAGGAAAAGATTTATCAGCATTGGATGGACAAAGATTTTTTTAAAGCCGATCCAAATTCAAAGAAACCCCCTTACTCCATTGTGCTGCCACCACCGAATATTACAGGGCAGCTACACATAGGCCATGCATTAGACCATACACTACAGGATATATTAATCCGCTGGAAAAGAATGCAGGGCTATGAAACCTTATGGCAACCAGGCACGGACCATGCCAGTATATCCACGGAAGTAAAAGTAGTTGAAAAATTAAAAAATGAAGAGGGGTTAACAAAAAAAGATGTAGGCAGGGAAGGATTTTTGGATCGAGCCTGGAGTTGGCGAGATGAATATGGTCGTAAAATCGTCAGCCAAATGAAAAAACTTGGGAACTCCTGTGATTGGTCACGAGAGCGATTTACCATGGACGAAGGATTGAATGATGCGGTAACGGAAGTTTTTATAAGACTCTATGAAAAAGGTTTAATTTATAAAGGTAATCGAATCATAAACTGGTGCCCCAGTTGCCGTACATCTTTATCCGATGCAGAAGTGGATCATCATGATAAAAAAGGAAGCTTTTGGCATGTGAAGTATCCAATCAAAGATTCCGAAGAGTTTGTGGTTATTGCCACTACTCGACCGGAAACTATGTTGGGAGATACTGCCGTCGCAGTCCACCCTGAAGATAAACGTTATCAACATCTAATTGGGAAGGTGGCGATTTTGCCCTTACTCAATCGGGAGCTGCCGATTATCGCCGATGATTATGTAGATCAGACAATGGGTACCGGTGCGTTGAAAATCACTCCCAGCCATGATCCTAACGACTTCGAAATCGGTATGAGACATGACTTGGATCAGATTTTGGTGTTGGATGAAGAAGCTAGGGTTAATGAACGAGGAGAACAATATCAAGGTCTAGATCGTTACGAAGCTCGTAAAGCCATTGTAACAGACCTTCAAAATAGTAACTTCCTAAAAGAGATAAAAGAACATGAGCATAGTGTTGGTCAATGCAGCCGATGCTCAACGGTGGTAGAGCCTATAACTTCAGAACAGTGGTTTGTGAAAATGGAGTCATTAGCAAAGCCTGCGATGGATGTTGTGAATAATGGAGACATTCAATTTGTTCCTGATCGATTTTCTAAAACTTATTTAAACTGGTTGGAAAACATTCGAGACTGGTGTATCTCACGGCAGCTTTGGTGGGGGCATCGTATCCCAGCCTATTATTGCAGGGAATGTGATGAAATAATAGTATCGAAAGAAGCCCCAAAGCATTGTGCAAAATGCGGATCAACGGATATGGTGCAGGATGAAGACGTATTGGATACATGGTTCAGTTCTGCTCTTTGGCCTTTTTCTACTTTAGGGTGGCCCGAAGATACCAAGGAGTTGAAGAAGTTCTATCCCACGGATGTATTAGTAACAGGATATGATATAATATTTTTCTGGGTAGTTCGAATGGCTTTTTCCGGATTGGAATTCATGAATAAAATTCCGTTTAAACATGTTCTAGTTCATGGATTGGTTCGGGATGCAGAAGGACGAAAGATGAGTAAATCTCTTGGAAACGGTATAGATCCCCTAGAGGCTATCGATGAGTTTGGAGCCGATGCTCTTCGCTTTACGTTGATTACTGGAAATACACCGGGTAATGATATGAGATTTCATCTTGAACGACTGGAATCTAGTAGGAATTTTGCCAACAAACTTTGGAACGCTACGCGTTTTGTATTGATGAATAATGAGGATCCTATAGCAAATTACGAAGATATTAAAAATCATTTAAATACAACGGATTACTGGATTATGTCTCGGTTTAATCAAGTGGCAAAAGACGTTACTATGAACATGGAACGATTTGAACTGGGTATTGCTCTTCAAAAGATCTATGACTTTGTTTGGAATGAATATTGTGATTGGTATATAGAGTTTTCCAAAAGTCGATTATATGGTGAAAATCCCGAAGAGAAAAGGGCCGCTCTATATACTCTGAATCATGCTTTAGAAAACATACTTAAAATCCTTCATCCTTTTATGCCCTTTATTACGGAAGAAATTTGGCAAAATATTAAAGAGGATGATTCAAGCGTAATTGTGGCTTCTTGGCCGGAAAATAAAGAGGAATATCATTTTCCAAAAGAAGAAAGAGAAGTAGCCCTTATCATGGAGATTATTAAAACACTTCGAAACATCCGTAGCGATATGAACGTATTGCCTTCAAGAAAAGCCAAACTAATTATTCATACAACAGATAAGAGAAAAAAGGAGATTCTAAAAAAGCATTTAACTTATTTAAAATCATTAGCCGGTGTGTCAGAAATGAAAACCGTTGAAGATGCTACTTTAGTACCGGAAGATGCGGTTTCTGCAGTAGTAGAGGAAGTGGATTTATTTATTCCCTTAGAAGATCTTTTGGACATTGAAAAAGAATTGATACGATTAGAGGAGGAAAAAAAGAAACTACAAGGAGAAGTAAAAAGAGCTGAGGGGAAACTACAAAATAAAGGGTTTATTAGTAAAGCACCGGAGAGTTTGGTTCGGGAAGAGGAATCGAAAGCAGATAAATATCGCAAGATGTTAAAAACCATTGAGGAACGATTAAGTCAACTTAAAAATCGGTCATAAAAGAATTACAAAAGTCAGGGCTAAAAGCCCTGACTTAATTATCAAGTAAGATAGTATTGAGTTCTTTGGTTATTTTCTGATGGTTTTTATTCCATACTTCCAGCATTTTTTCTGCCTCTCGAAGGGTATCAACATGAAGCTTTAAGAATAGGTCTTCTTCTCCATTTTTAATAATTCCCAATTTTACTAAGTAAGATCCATCTTGAAGTTTTTGCATCTTAGATATAATTTTAAAGTTTTCCTTAAGGGCTTGTTCTCTTTCCTGTATTAATTGCTGAAAACTTTGCAGTCTATTATACGGTATTCGATTTTTAAAATATTCTAAGGTATTTTTTCCTTCAGGAGTTAAATATAGTTTTTTACTCCCTTCCGATGCAGATGTCTCTTCAATAAGGTTCGCTTTTTTTAGTTCCGAGATTAATTGTTGTACCGTAAAGTAATTCATGATTTCATGATCGAGAATTAAATCGATCACCTGTCTTTGGTAAGCTTCACCTTCTACTTCAGACAATAGATAAAGTAAAAGCAATTTATTTTCTGCCTGGTTTTCGCCATTGCTAAACATTTAATCACCTCTTTATTTTTACTTTCTATACTATAATAATCGATTTGCTCGTTTTTGAAAAGAGATTTAGAAGGAATACTTTAGGTTGTTTTTTCATATTGGATAAGTTATATTATTAAAAAGACAAGTTTGCAAATTCTAAACATCAGAAAAAGGGGTGCAGTTATGAACAAAAAAAGAATGGTTTATTTGGGGATTCTGTTTTTAGTTGCTACCATAATTATGGGGTGCACTGATAATTCAGAAGAAGGGGTAACTGAACATGATCAATCACAAGCAGAAGAGGAAGATGTTGATGAGGAAGTAGAACCAAGTGTAGAGGAAACCGATCAGACTACAGATGAGGAAAGTGAGGAGGGGGAATCTGTAGAAGCGATAGATCCAGCTTCTGTCAGTGCCAATGAATTAGGACAAGTGATGGTGTTGATGTATCATCATATCGATGGACCGGAAGATACTTGGGTTCGTACTCCCGAAAATTTCCGAAAGGATTTAGAGGAACTGTATGAACGAGGGTTCCGTCCCGTTAGTTTGGAGGACTATGCAACGGGAAATATGGAAGTTGAGCCGGGGTATAAACCTGTGGTTTTTACTTTTGATGACGGAAGACAAAATAACTTTAACATGATTGAGAACAGTGAAGGAGAATGGGAAATCGATCCGGATTCCGCAGTAGGAATTTTACTTGATTTTCATGAAGAACATCCGGATTTTCCTTTGGAGGCAACTTTTTTTATCAATGGAGGTACACCCTTCGGGCAGGAAGATTTGGTAGAGTATAAACTTAATTTTATCGTAGATAAGGGAATGGATATCGGTAATCATAGCTATACCCATGCCAATTTTAATAATTTAAATGAGGAAGAGCTGCAATATCAACTTGGAAGACTCAATAATATGGTCTTGGAATATTTACCGGATTATGAAATGAATACCCTGGCCCTTCCTTTCGGATCCAGGCCTCAAAATGAAAAATTAATGAAATTTCTTCATCAAGGGGAGTATGAAGGCATAAGCTATGAAAATATTGCGATTTTGGAAGTTGGTTGGGATCCTTATCTATCTCCTTTTCATAAAGATTTTGACCCTTTGAAAATTCGAAGAGTTCGGGCCAGTGAAATGGATGTGGACGGGGTAGGAATGTATGATTGGTTAAGACACTTTGAAACAGGACCTCGTGTACCGTATATCAGTGACGGTTCTACGGACACTATTAGTTATCCCAAGGAATTAGAGCATCTTTTAGGGGGAAATCCTTCTCATTCAAAAACACTTCAACCCTATGACTCAGAAGAGTAGGGTTGCTGCAAGGTAATTATGTAAACAAACTACAAAGAAACATATCTATGATATGTTTCTTTGTAGTCACAGGCATATTAAATTACAACCCGTTAGCATTGTAGGAATCCTAGCACAAGAGATTTTCAAAGGAGGAATCACTGTGGAACCGTATATTATCGCAGCATTTATTATTATCCTAATACTCGTCAGTATCCAGTATTCTATAAACAAAATAATTATATTACTTCGAGAGATTAAGGAAATTTTATATTTACTTCGACATAAGGATTAGCCTCCTAATGCTAATAAATATATCTTAAATAAATAATTTGCGGAGATTCCGGCGACCAAACCTCCGATAGTATGGCTTATAATAGCTTTATTAGCCAAATTACGAAGATTCAAAACATCCATCATTCCTACATGAGTACTTAAGTAACCGCTCCAACACATACCCATGGCAGTGAAAACTGCGATATCATTTGGAGAAATTAAATTATTATCTAAAAAGTTTTTGACCAGTCCCATAGCAGCTCCCACAGCTCCTAATGCAGTGATTGGAAAAGCAATTGCTTCAGGATTTTCAAAGCCAAAAAGCGGTTTTAACACAGGATAGATATATCCACCTAAGCGAGGGAGTAGTCCAACGCCTTCAAAGGCAACACCGTGATAATGAGCTACGCCATCAACCACTTCGCTGGGTCCAAAAGTTAAAATCATAATAATAGTACAGATTATTAGAACACCTGGAATAATTCCAAGTCCCATTTCCACACCGTTTTTTCCGCCCTCTAAAATAGAGTTTAATACTCGTTCGAAATAATTACTTGTTTTAGGCTGATTTTCAGGAATAAAGTCAATAGAATCTGTACTGTCAATACTATCTTCAAAATTATATTCTTTTGATGTGCGTTCAATACCTTTTCGATCCACCCCATAATATTCCTTTGTAAATCGAAGCATAATTCTAACACTAACAATAGAACCGATTAAAGCTCCCAGATTTCCAATAATCGCAGGGGCGATAAATTCGGAACCGAGACTGATCATGTAGGCGGTTAGAATAAGCCCCATACCAAAGGCGGTTCCCAAGTTACATAAAGCAGGAATTTGATAGTTATAAAAGTACTTGATGAATTTTTTGTCTTTTGCTAAGGAAATAATTGCGGGATTATCGGATAAATAAGTGGTGATACCTCCTATGGAAGCTGCGCCGGGCATACCGAAGAGTGGTTTCATAATAGGAGATACTACCTTATTAATTAATTCAACCACTCCAAACTCTGATAAAAGTGCGGATAAGGCTCCTGCCAATACCGCTACTGCCATAATGAAAAAAACTGTGTTCAGCAGAAGATCGTGGGCTGTATTCATAAACACATTGAACATAATGCCAAGCCCCATAACCCGGGATAGATAAAAGAAAAAACCTAGAACTGCAAAAAGGAAAACATAGGTTTCTAAAGATATTTTTGAAGTTTCCTCGTCAGGAGTTCTTTGATGTTCAGGATGGTGATTTAGTTCTTCAACTTTTTTTAATTGGTGCAAATTATTACCCCCTTTTGATAAAATTGATAAACCCTAAGACACTAAGAGTATTTTACTATCGAACCAAGGCTTTAGCAATAAAAAAAAATGGATTTGACAAAAAATATCCTTTCATTATAGAATAGTAGCAATATATGAATGGAAAAAGGAGGATTTTCAATGGATATAGAAACAAAAGAATGGGAAGTGCTTTGTTCAGAAAAAGAAATCGAGGATCGATTAAAGATTCTAGGAAGTAAAATTTCTGAGGATTATAAAGATAAAAAATTATATGTGGTTTCTTTATTAAAGGGAAGCTTTATTTTCACTGCAGACTTAGTTAGAACCTTGGATATTCCGGTTAAAGTAAATTTCATGACCACTTCCAGTTACGGGCATGGGCAGGAAAGTAGCGGGAAAGTAAAAATTGTATCCGATGTACAAGAGGATCTCACGGGTTATGACGTATTAGTTACCGATGATATTGCCGACTCAGGGCTGACTATGAAAAGCGTTATGGAGCATTTAAAAACTAAAAATCCGGACAGTGTGAAATGTTGCGTATTGCTTGATAAACCCGATAGACGCAAAGTAGATCTCGCTCCCGATTACATTGGCTTTACTATCCCGGATAAATTTGTGGTAGGCTATGGGTTAAACTTTGGTGATTATTACCGTAACATTCCTTATGTTTTTGCAGTGACGGAAAGAGACCGAAAGTAATGAAAGACTTAAGAGTATTTGAAGGAAGCATGATGTATCTAATATTAGGTATTTTATTTATTGGTGTCAGTTTAGGACTATCTACAATTAATACAGCTATAGAAACTCAACTGATCTTAACTCAGTACTTAATCATAGGACTGCCACCCATAATCTATTTATCTATTAAAAAGAAAGCTACATGGAAAATTTTAAGACTTAATAGCTTAGCGATAAAATCAGTATTTTTAATAATTATTTTAACGCTTTTGGTCTATCCCATTGCCGTCTTAATGAATACTTTAATTATGTTAACTCTAAGTCTTTTAGGAACAATAGATATTCCACAAATACCTACTGCTACTTCCTCACAACAGTACATTTTATACTTATTAATCATCGCCGTTAGTGCCGGGGTTTGTGAAGAAGTTTTGTTTCGGGGATTCATTATGAGAAGTTTTGAGAAAGTGAGTTATAAATTTGCTATTGTATTTTCCGCCGTATTATTTGGGATTTTCCATTTCAATATCTATAATCTGGGAGCAACCATTTTTTTTGGGATCGTTTTCGGCTACTTAGTGGTTCTAACGGACTCTCTATGGGCAGGGATTATCGGCCATATCACAAATAATGCCTTCGCTGTGAGCTTAGGTTTTTTAATGAACCAAGTGCAGGAAATCTCTGAAGATTTATTACCAGAGGGCGGAGAATTAGGGAACAATCAGATGATCAGTACCGTAGAAATTTTAATGGCCATCGCGCTTTTTGGATTGATTGCCTTGGGAACCGGATTTGCAGCTATTGTACTACTCAAATCTCTTCGAAAGCGCTATAAAAATCATGATCCTTTACTCTCCGGAACCGATATCAAACCTTCATTATCCCAAAATGAAAATTCCGAAGATGATGAGGTCGTGTCTATAGATTATCATGTTAAAGAATTTTGGCCGGTTCTTCCAATTATAATAATGTTTATGGTTCTAACCGGTTTTCAGCTTTATCAAGTTGTCATAGAAGCAGGATTGTGATCAGAAAAGAGAGGGTACTTTATGGAATATGCATATTTAGCAAGAATTTATGATCATTTAATGGAAGATGTAAATTATGAAAATTGGATTAATTACATCGAACATTTCTTAGGTAAAAAAGAAGGTGATATGAAAAATCAAATCCTTGAATTAGCCTGCGGGACTGGAAATATAAGCATTCCAATGGGTAGAAAAGGATATGAAATAACTGCCATCGATCGTTCTGTAGATATGCTTAGCCAAGCTCAACAAAAAGCGAACGACCTGGATTTAAATATTCAATTTTATCAACAGGATATGTTGAATTTACAGCTCCAAGAACGCTACAATACAATCCTTTGTCTCTGTGACGGGGTAAACTATATTTTAGATCTTGAAGATCTACGGATTTTTTTTCTAAAAGTATACTCCTTACTAAGAGAAGGTGGGGTATTCATTTTTGATATTAGCACTTACTATAAATTGAAAGAAATATTAGGGGGAAATACCTATGGTGAAGATTTAGGAAACATAACTTATTTATGGGAAAATTATTTTTCTCCCGAAGAGGAAAAAGTGGAAATGGACCTTACTTTTTTTCAAGAAAACAAGCATGGTCTTTATGAGAAACATAAAGAGTTTCATATACAAAAAGCTTATCGACACCAAGAACTATGTTCTCTATTGAAAAAAATCGGTTTTTCAACTGTTGATATGTATCATGAATTGAGCTTTAACCCTCCTAAAGAGGACAGTCATCGAATATTTTTTGTATGTCGAAAACAGTAAACACATCGTTGACAGGAGGAAGAGGCTTATAGTATAATTTAAAATATGACATAGAGTAATCAAAAAAGTATTAATTTAGGAGGTAGTATTACATGGAAAAAGGAACAGTAAAGTGGTTTAATGCAGAGAAAGGGTTTGGATTTATCACACGAGAAGATGGGGATGATGTATTCGTTCATTTTTCAGCCATCGAAATGGAAGGCTTTAAGACTTTAGAAGAAGGACAAGCCGTAAAATTTGAAATTGTTGAAGGGGACAAAGGGCCTCAGGCGACAAACGTAATTAAGGATGATACGGAAGAGTAATTTCAAATTTTTCAGAAGCCTATAACGCAATTAATGAAGACAGATTGGAATGCCAATCTGTCTTTTTAATGCAACTGACATATTAACTATGTAATACTAGGAGGGTACCAATTGAAAAGTAGAATTTTAAGAGGCACGGCCCTGGACGGACAAGTCAGAATATTTATTGCCGACACCACAAACTTAGTGGAGAGAGCAAAAGAGATTCATCAAGCCTCGCCAGTGGCAATTGCGGCCTTGGGTCGTGTATTAACCGCAACCAGTATTTTAGGAGTAATGTTAAAAGGAGAAAATGATAAAATTACTACAAGGTTTCACGGACAAGGACCTATAGGGACTATTATTGCAACCAGCAATGCGAGCGGAAATGTTAAAGGATATGTCACGAATCCACAGGTTATGGTGGAGTCTTCAATCCCTGGAAAACTGAATGTCGGTGGAGCTGTTGGAAAAGACGGCGAAATTACTGTGATTAAGGATTTAGGGCTTAAGAGTCCTTATATTGGGAATTACCCCTTGGTTAGCGGAGAAATAGGTGAAGATCTAGCTGCCTATTTTATGTATTCTGAACAACAACCTTCTGCTGTAGGACTAGGTGTAATCATAGATAAAGATTATAGTATAAAAAGTGCAGGTGGTTTTATTTTACAGATTCTTCCTGATACCGATGAAAATGTTGCTTTTATTTTGGAAGAAAGGGTCAAAGAAGCGGGATCGATATCTAAACTTATAGAGAACAGTCGAAATGAAAAAGATATTATGGATCAACTTCTTGAAGGTTTAAATCCTAAAGTTTTAGAAGAGTATGAAGTAGACTATGTTTGTGATTGTAATCGAAGTCGTTTTGAAAAAGCCTTAATCAGCTTAGGGAAACAAGAGCTAAAAAGCTTAATAGATGATGACCATGGCGCAGAACTCCAGTGTCATTTTTGCAATAAGAAATATCAATTTAGTGAAGAGAACTTGAAGTCTTTAATGATGGAAGCCACTAATACTGATTTAAAATAGTGATTTGAAAAGGAGAAAAGGTGATGAAATTGCTATACCTTTTAGGGTTAGCCATAATTGGAGCTTTTATCGGATGGGGGACGAACCGTTTAGCAGTAAAATTACTGTTTCGGCCTCTAAAATCTTACCAAATTCCCCTGACTAATATAGAAATACAGGGATTGATTCCGAAAAGAAAAAAAGAGATTGCGAAAATCATCGGAAGAACTATTGAAAATGATTTCATATCTATTGAAGAAATAATTGATGAAGTATTAGAAAAGCAGCAGAGTGGCAGTATAATGGATATTATAAAAGTTAAGTTAAGGACCATTACGGCGAAGAAGATACCAACTTTTCTTCCAAAAGGGATGCGAGAAAAAATCCATACCTATATCGATGATTTAGTGGAGGAAGAAGGGGAAAACATGATTTTAGAATTGATTGACAATATGAGTCGAAATGCTAATCAAAATCTTCAGTTGGCAACGTTGATTGAAGAAAAAATTAATCGGTTTCCGATATATAAACTGGAAACTATTGTACAGGAAGTTGCAAATAAAGAACTTAAACATATAGAGCTTCTCGGAGGAGTCTTAGGTTTTATTATTGGACTTTTACAAGGGCTATTGGTTTTATCAATATAAGCTTCTA
>PWEO01000017.1 GCA_003553525.1 Clostridiaceae bacterium | reverse complement strand
ATGTAGTTTCCTGCTCTATATGCGGGTTCAGAATAAGGGTAACGATCCGATACTGTATAGGCATCCTGAATCCAGAACAACCTTCCCTCACTGAGCACAAGATAAGGATCTTTATCGTAGTCAAGGAAAGGAGCAATTCTTCTCACACGCTCCTGTATATCACGGTAATACATCACTCTGCTCTCTTCGACTATTTCATCTGAAAGAAGAATCTTGGCCGTACCAAACCTCAGTGAAAAGGCAAGCTTGGCAAAAAACGAGCCTGCAGGTACCCCTCCTGTTCCCTCATAACGGGTAAGAACAATTTCATCTCCTGCCGGATAACTAAATTCCTGAGTATCAGTATGCACAAAGACATAGCCACCGCTCTGTTTTCCATAGTAAATCTCGGGTCTTGCAACCTCAAGGCCTGATATACTCGAGGGAGGTAAATCCTTTATAAACAATTCGGGCATTCCCTCAGGAGTCATTGTGCTGACAGGGCTCATAACCAAACCGTAACCATGGGTATAACGGAGCCGTTCATTGACCCAGGTTCTTGCCCTCTCAGGAAGCCTTGAGCGTTCAAGCTCTCTACCGGCAAGCATCACCTGATTCAGGGTTCCGTTAATCATGTAGCGGTCAGTATCAACAGAGGTAAAGTTATAGTAGGCTCTCAGCTCCTGCAGTTCTCGAAAAGTCTGAAGCAGCGGCCTGTAATCCCAGAGGCGCAGGTTGTTCAGCGTCCCCAGATAGTCATCAATATCTCCAGCATCGATTTCACCACCAGGTTCATACTGTTCCTCATGCATACCCTCTAGATTGTAGGCCCTGCGTGTAAACTCTATACTGTGTTCCAGATATGGCCGCTCCATGCTAAACTCATTGGGTGTCACTCTGAACTGCTGCACCACTGCCGGGTAAATACCATTGAGAACAATGGAAGCCACCAGCATAAGCCCAACTCCCCAGAGAATAGGCTTCGTTCTTTTCAGGAATATATTTATAAGCCCTAAAATTCCAATAAGGGCTGCCAGATAGAAGAGTACTCTGAGCACGGGTATACGGACGGTAACATCAGTGTATCCGGCACCAAATACAACTCCCGCAGGAGAAGAAAGCAGCTCATACATCCCCAGCCTGTAACCCCAGGCCAGTGTAAAAAAGGCCAGAGCAGCAAGTACAGACAGGTGGATAACAGCTGATGGTGTATTATGTTCCTTTTTGGTAAAGCTGATTGACCTATTCAATAAATAGACTGCTCCACTACCGAGAAGAGCGAGGATCGTCATAAACATCAAGTTCTGTTGGATAAAACGCAAAAAGGGAATTCCGAAAATATATAAACTGAGGTCATTGCCAAAAATAGGATCAGAAATATCAAAACTTGTCTGGTGAAAATATCTCAGTACGGTCTGCCAATGATCACCCACGGTTCCAGATGCTATCAACCCTACCAATACTGCAGCCCCTGCAAAAACAAAGGTCATAATCCGGGGACTCAACACAACGCTCTGGCCTTCACCAAACTCTATACTCTGTCTATCACGGAATGTCTTCCGGGTCAAAATGAGATTAAGAAAAAGAAAAGCAGCAAAAACCAGCCCCACAAATAAACTCAACCCCACACTGCTAAGGGCCATAGTCCAGAAAACTGAGCCAAACCCCAGACTATCAAACCAGAGCCAGTCCGTATAAAAATTAACAGAGAAAACAAAACCAATAATTAAAAGAGCTGCAAATCCAATTACAAACCTAATTAGATATTTAGACATCAGTAACACCTCTCATAAATCCTTATTTTTTAAAATAAACTCAATATTATATTTTTCAACTATTCTGAAATTTTAACGTTTAATAAGCATGATCCTATACTGCTTGTCTAAACATACTCCTTTCTTTGATCTACGTTCTATTAATATATTACCCTTTTACGGAAACGTACCGGTGCAGACAGACTGACGATGAGTTTTTATCAGATTAACTAAATAAGTAATTTTTTCAAGTATGTGCATTGCGTATTGCGTAATAAGCATAACACAATTGGATCTTATTGTCAAACACAAAGATTTTCTGGAACAGCAGATACGTTCCCGTTATAAATAGCAGCTATATAACCAAAAAAACCTACTAATCAGCAGGCTAATAACTCCGAGAATATGAAATTCATTGTTTTCAATTAAAACTTTAACATGGTATACTTTAATAGCAAAAAAAGGTAATAAATGATTTTTATACAAATTCTTTTAAAAACAGCAATTTAGTACAACCTTAGATTTCTGGAAGAGAAATTTGCCTTCAAATTCAAAACTTAAGATTTATGAACAGCCCCAACACATTAATTTGAAACAAGGACTGAATGAAAAATAGATTCCGAAATATGTACAATTGTCAGCTTCTATATATGTTTTGTGGTTGTTGAGAAATCATAATGGAGGAAATTATATGAAGATCGGATTTTGTTATGATCGAAATATAGCACCAAAAGTTGATAGTACCGCAGAAGACCTTACCGCAGAGTATGAGACCCTGGAGACTATAGAAGCCCTGAAAGAAGCCCTTCTTATGTTAGGAGATGTAATTGAACTACCCTGGCACCAGGACCTCTTTTATGACCTGCAGGAAGAAGCACCGGACCTGGTATTTAACATTACTGAAAGTCACGGCTCCCGTAACAGAGAATCATACGTCCCCAACCTGTGTGAGATACTTGAGATCCCCTGTACTGGTTCAGATGGTCTGGCCCTTGGAATCTCATTGGCCAAGGATCTAACCAAACACATTGCAAGATCAGTCGGTATTTCCACTCCAGACTTTCACGTAATCTCTAAGATTAGTGAGCTAAATAATCTAGAGCTGGAATTTCCCCTCTTTATTAAACCCAACAGTGAGGGTTCCAGCATGGGAATCCGCAGGAATTCCCTGGTTAAAAATATGGAAGAGCTAAAAGAACGTACTGCTCATATTCTCAAGACTTACAGAGGGCAGGTTATAGTTGAAGATTTCGTCCCCGGCCGGGAGTTCGTGGTCTCGATTTTAGGTAACGAAAAACCGAAGGTCTTTCCCCTGGCTGAAATCATCGTT
>PWEO01000155.1 GCA_003553525.1 Clostridiaceae bacterium | reverse complement strand
GTTTAAGTTTTCAGCCAATGTCGGGCCTCATCTATCCGGCTGTTTTCATAGGTTTTCATCTCCACACCGGGAAATACCTTATCCAGTTTCGAAGTGTGTTTCAGTTTATCATCACTTCCGACAATGGCGACTTTACTCATATTGCTATAATTTTTAATCGCTAGTTTCAAGTCTTCCAATAACGCACCGACGGTGAAATCCGGAAATTCCTGCATGCATATAAGAACATTGACCTTTCCGTACCTTTCGACCTTCTCTTCTAAAGCCGGCCGGATCTTATCATAATCCTCTTTTTTAAGTTTTTCCCCGATTTCAAGTTCCAAAATAGGAAGATCTTTATCATTAATAATTTTTACCATTTTTATCCCTCCTCGTACTAACAATATCTCCTACGGAATGTCCAGTCTAGAAAACTTTGTGTTTCGCTGTGTGTATTAGCCTGCTCGATTTTCTTCTCTTTTTTTAATTTCCATTGTTGCAATAATTCCTCCGATTACAGCGAATACCATAATGATTGTCACAAACAATCCTCCCCAGATTGCGGCAAGGATGGCACTGAGGATCAAAAAAACTCCGATTTTTTTGTCTTTTGCTGCAAGGGACATTATGCCAAAGATAATAACTAGAAAAGAAAAAAACACACCACCCCATCCAATATTCTCAACAAAGGAGAGGACTTCCCAATCGATTCCGCCACCAATGAGTAATGTTATGAAGGTTGTACCTACAACGACTGCTCCTGCAATGATCGCAATTACTCCTCCTGTTTTTTGCATATGAATCCTCCTTTACAGCTGGTTCCAAAATAACAAAGCTAATGACATGGCAAAAATTCCAATAATTATATCTTGGAATTTTTTTTATATTTGTTATTACAATAACTACCCTTTTTTATCCAAATATAACAATTTACTGATTAAAATCCGTTAACACAGGATTTAAGTAGGGATTCCCTTCGTAGTTGCAATTTCATGATTATACTGAGTAAAAAAACGGTTAATGCATTGAGCTATGTTCCCACTCTAATGCTAATTGTAGGAGTTCCACCGTGATTATGCTATAATAAGAGCATCTTAATAATAATTCTTAGAGGTGATCCATTGTATTCAGGAAATCAATATATTATCTTATTCTTTGTTTACGGCTTGGCCTTTTTCTCCATGGGAATCGCGGCATTTCTTCAAAACACATCGGAAGAAAGCAGTTTTCCACTGCTGAAGTCCATACACTTTTTAGGCTGTTTCGGCATCATCCACGGAATTACGGAATGGATTATCATGCTGAGAATTTCGGACATGGTTCCCCAGTACCGACTGCAGCTCTTAGTCCTGGGTACCTTTACCAATGCATTGTCCTTTGCGTTCTTATGGATGTTCGGCGCAAGGCTTTTACAAACAAAGGGCAAGGTTAAGCTATTGATCGAAGGTCTTCCCTGGCTGCTCTTCGGATTGTGGCTTTTGGGAGCTGTTGTTTCGTATTCCATTTATCAAACCACAACCCTGCACTGGATTTTTATAGAGGATACCCTCAGTCGATATTTTATCGGCTTTCCCGGGGCGGTAATTTCCGCCTATGCACTATATAAAAATGCGATAACCATGAAAAGCTTGAATATATACCGCGCCGCTTTGAAGTTGAAGGCAATGGCCGTGGCCTTTTTCCTTTACGGAATTCTCGCGGGGGTTGTTGTGAAAAACAACCGCTTTTTTCCGTCAAATATCATTAATCGGGAAAATTTCTTCAATCTTTTGGGTTTTCCTGTGGAGTTGGGGAGAGGGATCGCCGCAGTTGTGATCACTGTATTATTTGTAAGCGTCATTAAGGTTTTTCAATGGGAAATCAACAAAAAAATCAAGCGCTTGACCAAACATCAAATTGTCAGTAACGAACGTAAAAAAATGGGACAGGAGCTTCATGACGTTATCATTCAAAATCTTTTTGCCACGGGAATGCAGGTGGAAAAGGTTATTGCCATGGAACCGAAGGCGGAGTCCGTAGAAGATCTGTATTATATCAAAAATAACTTGAATGATACCATTACCCAGGTGCGGCGATTTATAGAGCAGACGGCCAGTGCGAAAATTCAAATGGAGGACTTGAAACTCAGACTGAGGGACTTAGTCGATAATTTTGAAAAAGTCTGTCCTATCCCCATGGAACTGCAATATCATGTAGCGGAAGTCACCCTGGGCTCGTTATCCCAGGAAAAAGCCACACAAATCTATTATATCGTTCAAGAGGCCTTATCCAATGCCATTAAACACTCTGAGGCCCATCGAATAACCGTAGACATCAAAACCACCTTAGATGGGGTTACAGCAACTATAAAGGACAACGGTAAAGGCTTTAGCGTACAACAGATCCCCGAGGGGGGACATTACGGTTTGATTTCCATGAAAGAACGGGCATCGGATGTAAAGGGACATTTGGATATTCAAAGCAATGATAAGGGAACACAAATATCAATTACGATCCCATGGGAGGAATCTGAGGATGCAGAAGAAAGCAATTAACATACTACTGGTGGACGATCACGCAATTGTACGTTATGGAATACGATCACTGATCGAAAGAACCGAGGGTGTTGAAGTATGCGGTGAAGCGGAAAATTTGCAAGAGGCTTATCATAAAGTTTCCGAACTGGTACCGGATATCGTACTTTTAGATATTCGACTGCCCGATGGAGACGGGGCAGCGGGCTGCAGAGAAATAAAAAAACTTGCCCCGGAGGTAAAGGTGATTATTTTAACAGCCTACGCCGAGGATTCCATCGTACTGGAAGCGGTACGGGCGGGAGCGGAAGGATATCTGCTGAAAAATATTGACAGCAACAATATTATTACGGCTATTCGGGATGTGGCCGAGGGAAAACCGGCCCTGGGGGACACCATCGCAAGCCAAGTGATGAACGCACTGAAAATGGACCGGAAGGAAACCGAAGACCTGACCCCTCAGGAAAAGAACATTCTAGAGCTGGTCAGTCAGGGGAAAACCAACAAGGAAATCGGGGAAGTCCTGTATATATCCGAAAAAACCGTTCGAAATAATGTAAGTAAAATACTGAAAAAGATCAATGCCACGAACCGGACCATGGCAGCGATTTACTGGTCCAATCGCAGAAAATAAAAAAGAGGGACATTTGTCTTTAATAATAGAGGCATTTGACATATTTATCACATTTCATTTCCCATGTATGATAAGAATGTAACAAAGGCGTTAACTTTATAACAAACAAGTTGACCTCGAAGATTTCATTTATTGTTGCATTACAACAGAAAAAAACGGGAGGTAATGGATAATGAAAAAAAGAATGGCCTTATTATTAGCAATTATACTTGTGGCATTAGTATTTGTGGGATGTGCCCAAGACGCAGGAGAAGCAGCGGAAGTTGCGCCTGAAGCTGGTGAATCAAACGAAGCAGGAGATGTAACAACTGATGTACTTGTTATTGGCGGCGGAGGTGCCGGTTTAGTATCGGGTATTACCGCAGCTGAAAATGGTTCAGATGTAATTCTGGTTGAAAAAATGCCGATGCTAGGCGGAAACACATTGATTTCTGCAACAGGTTTTACAGCTTCGGATACAGTTTTACATGAAGAAGCCGGAGTGCCTTTTACCGTAGAAGACCATATTGACAGAACCATGACCGAAGGAAAAGAATTACCGAATCTTGAGTTAGTAACGTTATTAGCGGAAGAAAGCAGCAGTGCCACTGACTGGTTACTTTCTTTAGGACTAAGCTATGAAGTACGGGTAGATGAACCTTGGTGGATCGTTCCTACAGAAGGACATTTTGGATCTCAAATGATCGCAGCATACAGAGAAGAAGCTGCTAAACACAGCAACTTTGATATTAGAGTAAACAACAAAGCAACAGAACTGGTAGTTGAAGATGGTAAAGTTGTAGGAGCAATGGTTGAAGATACTGACGGAAACGAATACACAATCAAAGCAAATTCGGTTATATTGGCTACCGGCGGATTTGGGAATGCTCCTGAGTTAATCGGGGAATACAATCCTAAATATGCAGGAGGTACCGGAGTAATGAGTACGGCGGGTCCAACCGGAGACGGGTTTAGAATGGCAGTAGCGATTGGTGCGGATGTAGTGGATATGGAACACAACATGATGAGACCTCTTGCAACACCGGGATACTGGATTAGAGAAACCGTAATTAGCGAAGAAGGAATCGGAGGAATCCTTGTAAATAAAGGGGCAGTACGATTCACTGATGAAACACAGCATAGATGGGATATGGTTCCGGATGTTGCAGCACAGGAAGAGGGAATTGCCTTTGTAATCTTTGATCAGGATGTGGCAGATACGAGCAACGGACAAGCAGCAATTAAAAATGCCCACTCAAGAATGGTAGAGGCGGACACCGTGGAAGCCTTGGCAGCGGAACTTGAAATAGATGCTGAGACCCTTCAAGCTACCATCGATGCATACAATAACGGAGAAGATGAATTTGGCAGGGCAACGATGGGTAAAGTGAAAGCTGCACCTTTCTACGGTTTCCAAGTAGAGCCTTCTTCACACTACACCATGGGTGGAATAGCCATCAATAGAGATGCTGAGGTTCTTGATACAGACGGAAATCCGATTCCTGGATTATACGCAGTAAGTGAAGTTACCGGCGGACTTTATGGAGCAGGCCGAGTGGCTGGAAACAACACCTTAGAAAATGTTGTATTTGGTAAAATTGCAGGAGCAAATGCTGCAGGTAAATAGTTGTTAATTAAGTTCCTCCTTAATTAATATAAATGCGATGTTCGGTTGTTACCGAATGTCGCTTTTTTTATAATGTATATGACTGGACAAAAAAAGGTATCAGAATTTACAGAATTAATATTTTTATGTTAATAATATAACAATGTATAGAGGCGCTGATATTTTTATCACCTAAGAAAATGGTGGATATTGGATATGGATATTCGTGTGGAAAGAGCGAAAGCGCTGTATCAAGAGGATACGGTAAAAACCCTTAGAAAATCCCCTGATTAATAAGCTTTACAAGAATTTCTTGGAAACCCCGGTGGTCATAAATCCCATAACCTGCTGCATACTTATTGTACCGCCCGAGAGAAGTTGCCGGTAGAAACGGTAAACGAGCCTGCGGTAATGCCAGTCAAAGAACTAGGCTTGCCCCTAGTCACGGTCAGTGCCAAAACCAATGAGGGAATCAGACGACTAAAAGAAGAACTGATTGTGCAGGCTCCGAAGGGAAGGATGATCCTGCCCCAGGTTCAGGTTATAAGGGATATCTTGGACCAGGATGCCACGATGATGGTCTGTAAGGAAACGGAACTGAAAGAAGTACTGGGTCGACTAAATGCACCGCCGAATTTAGTGGTGACGGACTCCCAAACCTTCGGCTACGTTGCTGAAATTCTCCAGGAGACGAAGTTTTAATTGTCGAGGGATGCGCTCATCACCGCCAGGAGGATGATATAGGAACTGTGAAAATTCCACGATGGCTGGAAAAAGTAGCGGGGGATAAGCTGAACTTTACCTGGTGCTCGGGAACCGCCTTTGAAGAAGATCTGGAAAAATACAAACTAATCGTACACTGCGGATCCTGTATGCATAACCGTCGGGAAATGATGAGCAGGATTCGACGGGCCCAAAACCATAAAATACCCATGGTAAATTACGGCGTATTAATCGGACATGTCACGGGGATTTTAGACAGAGTAATTGAACCTTTCCCGGAGATCAATACTTAAAAGAAGGGGCTATGGTTCTTAAAGAGAATTTCAAAAAAAAAGAGGATTTTAGTACTAATTTGTAGAATTATTATTAATACGAACCAGGCGGCTGGAAATATTCACAAAAACAGAACTAGGGGGGGGATTTATTTGAACGGAAGCATATTCCATCACACAATGATGAAAAATAAGGTTCCTATCTTCATAAGTTTCCTACTGCTAACAGGCCTTACAATGATAGGCGAAAATCCATTATTACCGCAAGAAATCAAAGCGGCAGAAAGAGTGAATCCCGGTGCCTATGTTGAATTTGGAACCTATAATGAGGAACCTATTCTATGGCGGGTAATCGATCAGGATGAGGAAGGAAACTCCCTGCTGTATTCAAATAAGATACTAATGCTTAAAGCTTTTGATGCGAAAGGAGATGCTCACAGTGATTCAACCAGACAAGATTCAGGGAGTAATAACTGGAAAGAATCAACCCTTCGCCAATGGTTAAACAGTTCAGAAGCAAGAATTAATTGGACAAAAAATGAACCGAATTACAGGAATGTTTATCAGGGATGGAATCCATATCATGAGGAAGCGGGTTTTTTGCATGAAAGTAATTTTACAAAGGAAGAACGAAAGGCGATAAAGTCCTCCACCATTACAACCAAAAGCCATTTGATAGAAGGCGGAGAAAGCTATACCACCGAAGATCAAGTTTTTTTATTATCTAAAGAAGAATACAACAACTATAAACTTAATTTGTTAGGGGAAAGTCAACCGACGAGCAAAGCCGTGGAAAATTCGAGTTTTGTGGATAGCAACCTGAATCCTGATAAAAACTGGTCTAAGTTCCTGCGAACGAAGGATTCCGGAACGAATCCAAGTGCTCTTTACAGCGTTGGGATTACTGGAAATGTAAGCGGGGGCACATATGCCTATCGGGGAAGTATCGGTGTTGCACCGGCTTTGTGGTTGAACTTAGAAACATTAACCATAAAATTTGAAGAAGGTTCTGAAGAAAGTCCCCACAGGATACTGGGTAGGGATAGAGATTCTGATGGGACCCTAAGGGAAAATGAAGAACAAAGAAAAAAAGGCTTGATCGCACCATTAATGATGATCACGTTTACAGGAGCGGGTGTTTATTATTTAATCATCTCCATCCAACAATTGATTTCTAAGAGCTCGATACATTTCAATAATTTCCTGATACTCTTCGCTTTCCCGCTTGTAACGGTTTCCATCGGCATCGGTATAGTGATTGTTTTGGATCAAGGGGGCGCGATCATGGATTTCTTCCACCAGCTGTAAGTGCAGGGGCTTTTCAACGCCCGCCTGTTCCAGTACTAAAAGGGGAAGAGACGTAGCATTTTGTAATGGCAGTTCCTCTTCTTCCAAGGAATAATTTGCCCAGAGAATATAAGGGACGGTGTGAAGCCTTAAATCATCCTGAAGTTCTTCCAGAGTCTCATCTCCCACATAACCCATCTCCCGATACAGATCGAAATTATTTCCGAACATCGGAAGATGATCTCCGAAAAACAGCAACAAAGTGGGCTCATCGGATTCTCTTAAATAATTCACCAGTCGTTTTAAGGCCTGGTCGGAATAATGGAGACCGTCAGCATAGGTTTGCAGCATGGATGCCTGCCTTGCATTTAAATTATGATCGAAATCAATTACGGGCTCGTTTCTTTGTTCATGGAAGGGAGCATGATTTTGCATGGTCAGGGTATAGTTAAAAATCGGTTCCTCGGATTCCTCCAGTTGATTGATTAAAACATCGGTTAAGTAATCATCGGATACAAAGGGTCCCAAAGTCTGAGGATCATCCAAATCTTTCAATGCGGTAAAGTTATCAAATCCCAAGTGGGGAAACACTTCATCCCGGCGATAGTACCAGTGGTGATAAGGATGCAGGGCCTCGGTTCGATATCCCTCCTCTTTAAAAATCGACGCAAGGGAAGGCACAGGGCCGTAAATTTCATTTCGATAAACGATATGCCAGTCCGCAGAATAAGTTTTAAGACTGATACCGGTTAATACTTCGAATTCTGTATTCGCTGTACCGCCGCCAAATACCGGTACGTATACCTCTCCGTGGATACTTTCTTCTCGTAAATTCTCAAAGTTTTGAATAGGGTTTGGAGAAAAATCTCCATCCAACAGATTAACATCCCAAAAGGCTTCGCTCATGAAAATAATCACATTGGGATCCCGGTCCTTAAGCCTTGAGGCATTTTGATCTTTCTCGGAGGCATTCTCATCCATTAAGCGTTCTTCCAGATCCCCCCATTCCATTGAAGCATCCGGGTCCGCATCCACCGCGGATCTCGGAAGAGAATAGATAAATCCCAACTCCCAGGGGCCATAAGCCTCGGCGTAAAGGCCCTGTCCAAGGAGTAAGCCTCCTAAACAAAGCCCTAATACGGAAAGGGCACTGATTTTCATGTTTTGATAGGGCTGTTCACCAAACCATTTCTTTATAAGTCGATACAGACCGAAGAGTACCGGTCCTCCCAATATAATTACGGAAAGGGAAAGAGGGGTTATTAGATTCGGAGTTAAAGCAAAAAATTCCCGAACCAGAAAAATATCCTTCGGCTGAAAAGGTACGCTTCGAAGATTGATTTTATTGCCGTTGATAATTCCAAGGATCATGCTCCCGACTAAAATAAAAAAAACCCCTCGGTAAAGCTTTCCGAAACAAAAACCGAAGAATATGGAAAGTCCCATGAGCAATATGAGATTCACCAGAAAAATGATAGGGTTTCCAATGATCCACTGCAGAACTTCGGTTATCCCTGTTCGAAATAAATATTCGCTAAATATAATCGGTATACTCATCAGTAAACCTAATTTTAATAGATATTGTTTGTTTTCTTTCATAGGTACTCCTCGATTCTATAATTATCAATCATCTGTATTATATCAATAAAATGTTTCATTAATGCATCATGAATCCGGCAGGAGATAATACCAACCGCAGATTTCTCTTAAAAGAAAATTTTGCGTTTTTTATTCCATGAAAAAGAGGGTATATAGTAAAAAAATGTTTAAAATCCATGGGAGTGATCACTTTGAATACAGTTAAACGGCTGACTAATGCTTACAATAATGCCAAGGTCGAAATAATTGATGAAAAATCAAAGTATTTTATTTTTAGCGACTGTCATAGAGGCAATGGAAGTATGTCCGATGAATTCAGCAGAAATGAAAACACTTTTTTATTCGCCTTAAAGCATTATTTCGACAAGGGCTATACCTACATTGAAGCAGGGGATGGAGATGAGCTTTGGGAGCATAAGTTCGGACACATAAAAAAAGCCCACGCCGGTGTATTTAGCAGGATCCGAAAATTCCATGAGGATGGCCGTTTTCTTTTGCTTTATGGTAATCATAATATATTCTTAAAAAACAGGAAATATGTCCGGAAAAACTACGAGACTTTTTATGATCATTATTATGAGGTTGAAAATGATCTTTTAAAAGGAATTAAACCTCAAGAGGCATTAGTATTGAAGATGGAAAAAACCCGGCAGGAGGTTTTCATAGTCCACGGACATCAGGGAGATTTTCTAAATGATCAATTGTGGCCCTTTGCCATGTTTTCTTTGAAATATTTTTGGAGATTTTTACATTCCTTTGGTATTCGAAATCCTGCCAGTCCTGTAAAAAATGTTCATAAGCAGCACAAAATTGAGAGAAACTATAATAAATGGATTAAAGAAAATAAAAAAATGCTTCTTTGCGGACACACTCATAGGGTAAAGTATCCGAAAGAAGGAGAACTTCCTTATTTCAATACCGGTTGCTGTGTATATCCCAGAAGAATTACCGGGATCGAAATCACCGAAGGTAACATCTTATTAGTACAATGGCGGACGATCCCGGATTCAGAGGGAATTCTTAGAGTACAAAGGAAAGTACTTCGGGGACCGGAACCCATCGGAAAGTTTGATATTCGGTAAGAAAAAAATATTCCGGTAAAGTTTTCATCGGAATCCGCTCCATAAAAATAAGGAATTTCCGTATTTATTGAGTCCTTTTTTTACACCGCCTCTCAGTTTGAAGATGTGCATAGTGTCATAGTTAAAATAGAAAAAAGGGGGAAATAACTATATGGTAAAGCAAGTCTTACATTCTTTTTTTAACAGCCTTGAAAAGGGTGGTCTTACTGTTGAATACTGGGATCGCGATGTAAGAAAATACGGTGAAGAGGAGCCGGAAGTTAAAATTATATTTAATGAATCCCCACCGAAATCTCTTGATTTTTCAGACCCGATGATCGCTCTTGGTGAAGCCTACATGGACGACATTATCGATTTCGAAGGAAATTTTGATGAAGTAATGAAAATAGCGAAGGGCAATAAAAAATCGTTTAAAGGAAAGAAAAAAGAATTATTAAAAAAAACTTCAAAACTGTTGAATAAAAATCATATTAAGGATGAACAAAAAGAAAATATTCAGCAACACTATGATTTAGGAAATGACTTTTTTTCTCTATGGCTGGATGACACCATGAGTTATTCCTGCGGATATTTTAAAAGCCCGGAGGATACGTTGTATGAGGCTCAGATGAACAAGATCGACCATGTCTTAAAAAAACTTCAGTTAACACCCGGTGAAAAACTGCTGGATATCGGAAGCGGATGGGGATGGCTGATTATAAGAGCCGCAGAGAAGTACGGTGTAAAGGCCACGGGAGTAACAATCAGCGAGGAACAATATAAAGAGACCTTAGACCGAGTTGAAAAACTGGGATTAACTGATCGGGTGGAAGTGAAACTGCAGGATTATCTGGATTTAGACGGAGCGCAACTTCAGTTCGATAAAATTGTCAGTGTGGGTATGTGCGAGCATGTAGGCAAAGATAATTTGGGGGAATATATGAAAAAGGTACAGGAATTGTTGGTGCCGGGTGGCATATCTGTGCTTCACTCCATTATGGGAACCCGTGAAGAAAGTGTAAATTCGTGGATTACGAAGTACATTTTTCCGGGAGGGTACATTCCTTCTTTAAGAGAGACGATAAGTCTTTTCCCGGAACATGATTTCCATCTGGTCCACGCAGAAAGTCTACGGATGCATTATGCGATGACACTCGATCGATGGTATGAAAATTATATGTCTCATTGGGATACGGTGGAGGCCAAGTACGGCAGAAGATTTGCTAGAATGTGGGAATTATATTTAAAGGGCTGCGCTGCCAATTTTCGGGTGACGGGACTCAACATTTACCAATTACTGTTTACAAAAGGGTTAAACAATGAACTGCCTTTGACTTTGGAACACATTTACTATAATTAGAAAATAATAAAAATCTTTCAGGGGGAAGGATGAATAGGATGAAAAATACGGGGTTGGTGTTAGAAGGAGGTGGCATGAGAGGACTGTATACATCCGGAGTGCTGGATTACTTTATGGAAAAGGGATCTATCACATTGACATATCGGATCATTTGGTTCCTTTTATTACAAGACGTTCGAACAAGTGCAGGAAAGATTGATAGTTCCGGCAACGGATTGTAAAACCGATTCAGCCGTATACTTTGAGAAAAATATTTTTGAGGTTGGTTAACGAAGTTTAAAGTGGGTATAATGATTGATAAGTTATATCAATTGATATAATATATCGGTAACTATTCCCTGCTTTTCTGATTTTTGACATAGTATAGAAAGTAATATTTATGGCAAAAAATTAGAATTCATAAACCTCATAGGCTATTTGACTAGAGAATCGGAAAAAGTTTAGGAATCTAACAGATTAAAAAAAATACTCTGACTGCCATGAAGTTTTATTCAGGCGGTCTTTTTTTATATAGTATGTGCGGGCTTTTTAACTTTTCATAAACAAGTTAAGGAGGCAAAAAAATGAAGACTTTCAGTTTAAAAAATTTCAATAAATTTGTTAGTATTATGCTTTCCCTATTCCTTATTTTCAGTTTTAGTGGAATCGGAACAGGTATAGGATCCGTGGCTGCACAAAGCACCATTATTTATGTTCAGCAAGGCGGAAGTTCCAATGGCACCTCATGGGAGAACGCCTTTGGAACTCTTCAAGAGGCATTGGATACGGCTCAGGCAGGTCAGCAAATTTGGGTAGCCAAGGGAGTTTATTATCCTACGAAAAACCCGGCGGGTAATGAAAACCCCACGGATCCTCGAACAGTGACATTTCAAATGAAAAACGGTGTGGCCATCTACGGCGGGTTTGCCGGAGATGAAGGCGCGGAATTCAACTTAGGCGCACGAGACTTTTGGGTTAATGAAACCGTGTTAAGTGGCAATTTTAACAAGACAGAAAGCACAAACGATAACAGCTACCAGGTTATTCGAAATGTTGATGTAAATTTAGACAGGACAGCAGTCTTAGATGGATTTACCATTAGTGAGGGGCAAGCTGATTTCAGCCTCGCAGAAGAACGAGTTGGAGCAGGGATGTATAACGATAACAGTAACCCAACTCTTTCGAATCTTATCTTTACAGATAATCTTGCGAATAGACAGGGTGGAGGGATGTATAATAAGAATAGCAGTCCCCTTCTGATGAACGTTACCTTTCAAAGTAATAGATCTTTCATATCCGGTGGAGGCATGCATAACGAAAATAGCAGTCCAAAGCTAACAAATGTTATCTTTGATGCTAATGGTGCTAACCAAAGCGGCGGGGGTATGTATAATATTGATAGCAACCCGGATCTAGAAAACGTGACATTTAAGGACAATAAAACCTTTAACAGTACCACTCGAGAAGGCGGCGCCGGAATGTTCAACAGAAACAGCAATCCGGTCCTCATCGATGTGGACTTCACCAGTAACGAAGCCCGGCATTTTGCTGGAGGAATGTATAATGATAACAGCAGTCCCACCCTAGAGAATGTAACCTTTGACGGTAATATCACTATTGACCGTGAAGGTGGCGGGATGCGAAACATGAACAATAGTAATCCGATTTTAAAGAATGTATTATTTATCAATAATCGTGCCATGAACGGCAGCGGTGGCGCTATGCAAAACCAGAACAGCAGTCCCGTGCTGACCCGAGTGACCTTTAGCGGCAATGAAACCAGTGGTTTGGGAGGAGGAATATCGAATTGGGACAGTAGCCCAATCCTTACCGATGTTGTTTTCAATGGAAATGAAGCGAGAAATGGCGGAGGAATGCACAGTTTTAGCGACAGCAGTCCAGTCCTTACGAATGTGAAATTCCTAGAGAATATTGCCCGAGATACCGGGGGTGGTATGGTAAGCAGTGACGGAACCAGTCCCGTGCTAACGAATGTGATATTCCAGGAGAATATAGCCGGGGATTTCGGTGGCGCCATGTTTAATTCTAGAGGCAACAGTCCGATCCTTACAAATGTTGTTTTCTCAGGCAATATTGGAAGAGATAAAGGCAGTGCCATCTATAATACTAACGCCAGTCCAATTTTCAACAACGTTACTTTTAGCGGACATTCCATAGACTATGATAGTGGGGTCATGTATAACCGATTCGGCAGCAATCCGGTTATCACCAACTCCATATTCTCAGCCAGTGAGAATAGATTTTCTAATGATGAGTATGATGAAATTTTCAATGAACCCAGTGACACTAACCCCAGTAACCCGGTCATCAGCTACAGTATTATCGCAAATTCCGGAGGCAGCGGAGCAAACTGGAATACTGCACTGGGAACCGATGGAGGCAACAACCTTGATGCTGATCCGCTTTTTATAAGCGAAAGCAACTTAAGACTTGAAGTAAGTTCACCAGCCATTGATGCCGGAAGCAATGCTCCGTTTTTATCTGGAGGCACCGGGGAAGGGATCACCACAGACTTAGATGGTAATCAAAGAATTGTCAATGACATCGTGGATATGGGAGCTTATGAATATCAGGGCGAAGGTCAGCCTGCTTTAGAAAACATTACAGATATTCTAAGGGAACGGGAAGATTTAAGCATTCTGTTGGCAGCACTGGAAGCAACGGGATTAGACGGAGCCTTAGAGGGAGACGGACCTTTCACTCTTTTCGCAC
>PWEO01000003.1 GCA_003553525.1 Clostridiaceae bacterium | reverse complement strand
TTGTAGCGGGCCAGATTCATTGTGTATTCAACCCCAGGGTGAAGGTTCAATGGAGTTTCAATAGGCCCCCAGGTTACAGTTTCACCTTCTACTGAGACTTCAGCGACTGGAAAGGTATAGGTATACTCCTCTGTGCCATCCGTGAAGTGGACGGTAAACCCGTCAGTTTGGTCATGATATTCATCATAATCCCAAGCCAAAGATGCGCCAAAAACAGAAAAGGGTATAAAAAAGAAACTAAGGAAGGTTAAAAAGATGAATGCTTTTCTCATGAGGGGTCTCCTTATTAAGTCTGAATGCCCGTGAATATCTGCCATACTGCCCCGATCATCATAAGCCACAAAGGAGCAGCTACAAAAATCCAGATCCACTTAATCTGAGCTCGTGGACAAGTGTGTTGATATTCAGCTATTGTGTTTATCTTGGTGCTCAGTTCTTTATGATGCTGATCCCGGAGTCTTGCGACCTCTTCGGATAATGCCCTGATCTTTTCCTCTTGTACTGCAAGTGTATTAAGAGTCTCGCTGATGGAGCGGAGCCAGCTAGCTTGTTCCTTCATCTGCCGCTCGATCCGATCCATCCTGCGATCCTCTTCTCTGCGCCCGTCAGACATGGTTCTCCTCTCGGTAAGGTCTGTGGTACTCATTCCATTTCAGCCTCAAGTTGTTGGATATATTCCATGAGCAGGATGAAATCAGGCTGAGTAAGACAATAAAGGTTTCCGTGCTCATAAAAGTCAATCCTTGGCTTGGGTGGAGGAATCAGCTCTGGGCATCTTGCCTGAGGCATCCAACCGGTGCAGCTTACCATCAAAATGATTAGCGGCCCAAGCACCAGGATTTTTGCGAAGCGCATCACGTTGCTCCTCCCGAGCCTGCCGTGCCCTCTTTTTTAGGTAGCTATCCAGCCAATCGAGCAAATATGGCAGGCACATTAAAATGATTTTCATTACCATCTTAGCTGTTTGTACCATCAGAGGCCTCAACACCTTCAGGGGTAGGATCATAGACTTTGTTCTGCAAAAAACTGAGGACCAAAGACTCCAGGTCATCTGCCACGTCCTGGCGATCATACCCGAGGAAGTCCATCAACATAGGCGTTCTTTTAACTACCCATTCTGCCCCCTGGTTGATCCATTTCCACCGCGTTTCAGGGATTGTCAGATCCTCACCTGCAGCCACAGCTCGGGTTATAATCCAAGAGGCGGCGTGGTCTTCCCAGACTTCCATACTCTGCATGAGCTGGCCACCCGGGTCGAGGGAAAATCTCGCCTTAAGGATGCTCAGGCCCCAGCCGGTGACGGCCAAAAAGATTGCGACAACCAATAACGCGGCAAAACCCACAAGGTATTCCATAAAAAGGTCTCCTTTCTAGTTAAGAATCTAACAGGTAAACATCATCATAAGATTGTTCTACTGAATCATCTTCCACAGAGCTGAGACACCCAGCATCTTTGGCACGCTTTTTGATTTCAGTTAGCTCCTCTGGGGACAAGTGCAAGTGAGCGTGGTTCACGCGCTGGGCTGGAGCATACCCGGTTCGGTCTAGGTTATCTTTGGCTGCTTGGAACTTCACGTTGTAGGGCACATCAGGATAGTCCAGAATCTCTTCTATCACATCCAAGGCTTTGGCGTTCATCTGGGCCATACGCTTCCTGACGTCAATAACTTCTGAATCAGCCTTATCATTCATTTGGTCTATGTGTGCTTTGCACAGGGGATCAGCTAGAATGCCCCGCACTGTGGAGAGAGCCAGCCCGGTCTGGGAAGCAATCTCCACAGCGGTAAAGCCCTCCAGCTTCATCCGAGCAACTTCTCGGTGTTGTGCCTTGAGTTCTGAGAGCATAGTTATTTCTTCTTCTTAGGGGTGGAAGGTTTAGAAGGTCTGGATTTGGGTTTGGACTTAGGCTTGGACTTACCTGCAGCCTTATCTAGTTCCTTTTGGCGCTTGCGTACCTTTTTAATTGTTGCGTCAAGGCTAAAAGGTGCGTCGTCTGGATGGGGTCTTTTCTTAGGTTTGATTCCTGCCATGGTGAGGACCTCCAATAGGTTGGAATAACAAATGAGGGTGTGGGCCAAATGAGCGGAAAACTTAACTACCGCGGCTGATTTTCTTTTATTATAACACCCAGATGGGTGGTGTGGCTAGGAGTGGTTATGTGGCAGGTGCCGGGGGCAGGTGCCTATCCCCGAATAATTACGGGAATATACGGAACTTAGAAATCTAGGAAAATTTTGAGAAAATGGCTGTTACACCCATAGGGGGCCATTTTCCCCCTTTGGATTCTCCCTCAAAAGAGGGGGAGTGGGGAAGGGGAGCAAGAGCAAGCAAGCTGCAGGAAGCTACCGGAAGGAGGAAAAACGCCCGAAAACCGGGCCGGAAGCGAAAATCGCTTGACATTCATCCGGAAGTATGAGACAATGGAGTTAACAAGATGACAAAAGGGGCTGGCAAAGGCCAGACTGATAACCGGGATCAGGATGCGAGCTACACTGGCCAGCCCCTCAAACAACAGCCCGGACAAATAAGGAGAAGGAATAATGGCAGAGAAACTCGAAGTTACACTGAGCAAGGGCACGGCGGTAGTAAGTCACAGAGGCGACGAGGTAACAGTTGACCTTCCTGAATGGTTGAATGTATCACAGGAAACCTTCTTCAGCGAGGCGCAATTGTACAACCACTGCGTTGAACACGGCATCCTGCTTGCTACCTTGCAAGAAGGCTTCGCCCAGCACTTGATCAACGTTCGGGCAAAGGCCCGTCCCGCCGACCTTCCACCGGAGCGCACCGGGAAGGATGCATTTGATAACCTGCTAAAGGAAGGGTACACTCGGGAACAGGCGTTAAAAATGACAAAGCCCACTCCGCAAGATATTACAGCGGACGGAGCGCAAGAGCGTGTAGATGGGTACAAGCCGGAAGCGCGGGAGCCTTCCGAACAGGCAAACCCGAAAAAAGCGATTGAAAAGCTGAAAAAAATGGGCTTTACTAAAGCCCAGATACTCGAGATGCTCGAGGATTAAACACCTAAACCCAGCCCCGGTAGATTCACCCTGCCGGGGCTTATAAAGGAGTAGACAAATGAACCAAGACCTTGCAAACCAAATAGAGAAACTATACCAAGA
>PWEO01000179.1 GCA_003553525.1 Clostridiaceae bacterium | reverse complement strand
TTCGATGCCCAGTTGATTTTGAAAGATCTGATCGGCATGTCCCAGGAAATGGAGCTTCGGGATTCAAGTCTCAAAGAGGAAATCGGAGAGGATCTCACCGGGTATGTGAATCAATTGGTGGAGAATTCTAAGGGGGCTTATCCTCTGGAATACATCACGTATTTCGGGAAACGTATTTTTTCCGGCATGTTTTGGATCACCTTACTTCTAGGGTTCATTTCTCCATCTGAAAGTATCTTTCTAATGATCTTCTGGTTTGGGATTATGATCGTAGGAGAATTTTATCACGGGATTATAGTTCCAAATTATCAAACAGAAATAGGGCTTCGAAAACGAGTTCCCGATTTGATCTATGTTATTTTGGCGGTTCCTTTAATTTTGCTCACTCTACCCAATGCCCTGTCGGCCAATTTTCCCGAAGTAAATCTCCGGTTATTGTCTATCATCTTTGGAGGTATTTACCTCATTATTAAAATCACTCACTTATGGTCCCAAAAGCAATTAATTGAAGGAAGGGAGCATTTGGTCGAGGAATAACTTGCAAACTTCTAAACTGTTTAATGAGTTAGATAAGAATATATGGTAAGATAAAAAGAAACACTTCGAATCATGAATTTCAGATTCGTAGCATATTAACAAAAAGGAATGAAAACCATGAGTACACAAATAACTTTTATTCTTTATCTATTATACGGGTTTGTTTTTATATTGATGGGGGTAATCATTTTTCAACAAAGGAATAAGGATCTTAGCGGATTCCCCATACTTCGTACCTTGCCATCGCTGGGGTTGTTCGGCATCTTTCACGGAATATCGGAATGGCTAACGATGGCCCAGATCGCCGGCCTATATCATGAGTATTCCGGAATCATTTTGGCGGTAAAGGGATTATTAAAAGTGTTATCCTTTTACTTTTTGTTTCGATTTGCCTTGATGACCCTGCCAAGGAACAATGGAAGTACTGCAAGTAGATATATTCGCCGAATCGCGGATAAAATTCCTCTGCTTTTGCTTTTGGCTTGGCTTATGCGTTTTGGAATTCTTTACGGCGTGAATGGTATCGACTATTTAGCAGAGAACCGCATGTGGGATGTCATCATTAATCGATATTTAATGTCTTTTCCCGCGGGGATCATCGCCTTTATCGGACTCTTTCTTAGCGGAAGAAAGATTCAGCGTATGCATTATCAGGATCTTCATCGATGGTATTACGGACTTGCTATAACTGTTCTTTCCTACGGGATATTTGACGGCTTATTGGTTCGGAAAATGGATTTTTTTCCCGCAAACATATTAAATAATCAGCTTTTCTTAGAGGTTACGGGAGTTCCCGTTCAAGGGGTGAAAATCATCCTGGGAATTTTGATGACCTATTTTGTGGTACAGATTTCCCGGGTTTTTGAAGGAGAAAAAAGAGCCTTGATTGATCAAATGTTAAAGGATCGAGCCGTGGAAGTGGAACGGGAGAAAATGAACCGGGAGATTCATGACCGGATCATTCAAAAGATGTATGGTGCGGGATTGAAAATTGAAGCTTACCTTGGTAAAGAAAACAAAGCCTATTTACAGGAAGCCAATCAGGACTTGCAGCAGGGGATTAGGGAAGCCAGAAGCATAATCTCTAAAACCATCATCGAGGATTATCATTCCAAGGATCTGGAAAGTGTGATCAAGGACTTTATTAGATGGAAGGAAAAAGAGGTGGATTTTGAAATTATTTTTGATCAGCAGGTCCCCACCTTATATAAGGGTAAGGATTCGAAAGAAAAAGTTACACAGATCTATTATATCCTTCATGAAGCGGTAACCAATGCAGCGAAACACAGTGGCGCGTCGAAACTTTGGATTCGACTGAGGGGAGAATACGATCGTTTGACTATGGAAATTCAGGACAACGGTTCAGGGTTTAAACCGGAGATCGAAAATAGTGAAGAATTTATTGAAAGAAAGACCGAGGGCTCCGGTGGCATAAAAATGGGCCTTGAGATTATGAAAGATCGTGCGGAGGAAATCGGAGGAACACTGGCGATCAATAGTGACAAGAATGGAACTACCATTTGTCTGGATATACAGTGGGGAGGAGATCAGGATGAAGAAGAGTGACACTGAAAATAGCATGGATATAAAATTATTGATTATCGAAGATCATGAGGTAGTCCGGCAAGGACTGCGTATGGTACTGGAAACCGACGATGAAATCCGTGTGGTGGGGGAAGCCGGGGATGGCCGAGATATTGAAGGATTAATGGAGTCCACGGATCCTAATATGATCCTTTTGGATATGGAATTACCCTTTATTCACGGGGTAACCCTCTGTAAAACCATCAAAACCCGATGGCCCATAGTAAAAGTGTTAATACTTACCGCCTATATTAATGACAATATGGTTATTGAGGCGATTCGTGAGGGAGCCGACGGCTATTTGCTAAAAGACATTGAACGGGAGAAATTGATTACAAATATTAAAGAAACTTTTCAAGGGAATAAAGCCTTGGATCCATCCATGACAAAAACTCTATTTGAAAATATTCAGGATCCGAAAAAACGACTTTTTAAGGAACTGACTATTTCTGAAGAAGCTCTTTTGGAGGAGATTGCAAAAGGTAAAACCAATAAGGAAATTGCCCAGACTATGGATCTTGCGGAGAAAACTGTTAGAAATTACAGCTCTAAGTTGTTTCGAAAAATAGGGGTGGATAACCGTACTGAGGCATCCAACTATTATCATCAACGGACAGATAAATAAGGACAAATGTCCCTGGAAAAGGACGTATTCCAATCTTCTTTTTATGCCTAAATTGTAATATGATGATCTTAGGTTAAAAATGCTTTGATACGTTTAGTATTTAACAAACGATATCAAACTATTACACAAAAAGGAGATGAAAGATACATGAAAAAACAATGGATTTTATTATTAGTATTACTACTGACAATGAGTCTGGCAATTATGGGATGTGGTGATGACGACGTAGAAGCCGATGAAGTTGAAGACGGAGAAGAAGTTGTAGGCGAAAACGGTGAAGACGATGGTGAAGAAGATGAAGCCGATGAAGAGGAAATTGATGAAGTTGTGGAAGGGGAATACCCTAACGGAACTTACCGAGGAATTTTTGAAGACGGTGGAGACCAACAGGTATCCATTCAGTTTAGTGTAGAAGACGGAAACCTTCAAGATATTCGATTCCGACACCTTTATTATGGTGGAACGGATTACGGTGAGTTAGAAGAAGGAGACGCTTTATACGGAATTTACGAGCAACACTTACAAGTTGCCGAGTACTTTGAAGGAAAGCCTGTATCATCCATTACTGATTTATATGAACCGGGAGATTTCGTAGATGATGTAGACGCAGCAACCGGAGCTACTCTTAGAGGAAACAAGATTCTATCTGCTATGGTGGACGGACTGAACCGAGGACTTTACAGTCCGGATGGAGATTATGCCTTAGACCTTCCTGATTACCAAGATGGAACTTATCGAGGAATTTATGGAGACGGTGGAGAGCAACAAGTATCCATTCAATTTAGAGTAGAAGACGGTAACATCTATGACATGGGCTTTAGACACCTATACTATGGTGGAACCGACTACGGAGATTTAGAAGAAGGGGATGCCCTTTATGGAATTCTTGAACAACACGAACAAATTGCTGAGTACTTCGAAGGAAAAGCCTTAAATGATATTGCTGAACTTCATAATCCCGGAGAGTTTGTGGATGATGTAGATGCAGCGACCGGTGCAACACTTAGAGGAAACAAAGTTTATTCAGCAATTCGGGATGGTCTGAACCGAGGAATTTATTCTCCGGCTAATGGATTCTCCGCAGATCTTCTTGAAGACGTGGAAGACGGACGTTATCGAGGTACTTACGGAGACGGAGGATACCAACAAGTAGCGGTTCAGTTCTACGTGGAAGATGGTATGATTCAAGACTTAAGCTATCGACATATTTTCTACCGGGGTGAAGATTACCGGGAAATGGAAGAAGGCGACGCTTTTTACGGAATTTATGAGCAGCATTTACAGATCGCAGAATACCTTGAAGGGCAACCTTTAGAGACCATTTATGATCTTCATAATCCGGGAGAATTTGTAGAGGACGTAGACGTAGCAACAGGAGCTACGATTCGAGCAAACAAAGTATTCTCTGCCATTATGGACGGACTTAATAGAGGAATCTACTAAAAAAATTAGCTCTATATATTAATTCTCATAACTAACTACATGACAGCACCCAGCGGGTGCTGTCTTTTTTTTAAAAAATATATAAACTCCAAAAACTATGTGTCCATTTAGGCGGTAAAGGAAAGAATCTTAATGATGATATAAGTTATTTAGTGAAACCTCTATTCTAAACCAAGGGCTTCCCCTTGGTAACCGTCTACAGGCCGGTTTCCCATCCTCCTGTAGAAAGAATTTCCCTCGGCCTTAAGACGGAATACTACGGGAATGGATAATCCCCAAAACCCTTTTCATGGGCTTTGGGGACTTTGGGGTGAGATTATTAAGACCATTTACGCTGATAAAGGTTCTTTATTCCTCCAATGAACTGAAAAACTCATCAAGATCATAGGCAGTAAGCTGATCTCCCTTGAAGAAGAGGACCTTCTGGGAATCGACTAACAGAAAGTTCCCCGTTGCCACCCTCCGGACTTCTTCGGGATGATTTTTAGGGATATAGTAAAAGGTTTCATCAAATCCCCAGCACTAGCATCAGTAATAGTCCTTTTTTACATGTCATATTATTCATCCCTTCCTTAATTATTCCTTCTCCCGATACTGCTCCAGAATCTCGTGAAGGCCGAATAGATATACCCTGTTTCCATCCCGGTAATAGATTTTTTCAAGATCATAGAGAAACTGTATGCTTTCGTGACCCATCAATCGTGTTTGCGGTTCCCGATTATCCTGTCCAGGGATCAACTTTGCGCTTAGAAGCTGATCCTGTCGTCCTTCAGTCATAGCCACAAACAGATCTTTGCTGGAACGGTCCAGGTAATAGGTTCGGGTATCCAATAACAGATCCTGATCCACCCTTAGAATCCCAAGCTTTCTGCTGCTTTTGTCCTCCACGTTGTAAGCGGCAAATTTCCGAAGAACACCTGCTTCCTTCATGGCTTGAACATCATCGAACGCCACCGGTTCATCAATGTCCCCCAGTGCACTGTAAGAGATCTCTTTGATACCTTTTCTGAAATAGATGCTTTCATCCTCCGGACTTTCCGTCGTTATGAAAACATCATTCCCATCGCAGTACATCATCGGCGGGAGCTCAACCAGGGATCTCAAGACTCCATCTTCATCCTTTAAAATATAGCTTTCAGTAATCACCATTTCTGCATATCCCTGGCCCGTATTAATCAGAAAGTAGTATCCGTCTCTCATCTCCATGAGTCTCATTTCCTCTTCGGTGGGAGTGATCATATCCGCTCCTACCTTCTCCACATGAAGATTCTCAAGATCCAACGTCCATAGCGAGCCTGAATCTCCAAGGATTAGAAGACGTTCATCATCCAGTCTCTTCACTTCCTGAATCCAATCATCGTTCATCGACTCATGAACTTCTACAATCTTTTTGGCTTTCCCTTCTTCCAAATCATAAAGGAGCAACTCTGATTCATAGCCTAAGGACTCATCGTGGCTATTCACATTCTTTGTATAGACGAGAATTTCTTTTGAGTTCTCAGAAAAGTAAAATCCATATTCCGGACCATCTTCTCTGTATTCCATGCTTTTAACCACTTCATCATCGGTATGATTTTTGATCTGCAACCCTGATTCCTCTTGTGTTCCAACATGATTTTTTATGGAATACACCGTCCCGTCATGAAGAATCACATCACTCTCAATTGTGGCTGTTATAGAGTTCATGGGCACTTCCTGATGAAGCACCAGCTCTTCACCGACTCTCTCCACGATCTGTTTCTTCTGTTTGGAAGAAATATAATCAAGAACATAAAAATCATTGTATGCGCGGATGTTGTAGGCATAAACGTGGAAGGAATCATAAGTGTCTCCAAGTTCGTGTTTGGTAAAATCCTCTTTCACGAGCACATTTCCGGTTTTCTCACCGGTTGATTGGTCATAGGTGGAAAAATGAAGCTCTCCGTCCACAGAATATAGATATGCGATCTCTCCATCTGTAAATTTTTCATCCAGTACCGTTTTACTGTCTAAATTTATTGTCCAGATTGGCTCGGTCCAAAGAGACTGCTTTCCAACATAGTTTGTAGTGTATAAATTGGTCAGCCTGTCGAAGTTTAATCTGCCCATCGCGATTTTTTCTTCACTGACCAAGTCTTCTAACCATCCTTCATGCACTACATGCTCTTTACTCACCCGATATCCGCTTTCGGTGTCGTCGGAAGTATCAATCGGCCAGACTCGCATCTGATGAACTTTCGAGACCTTTTCGGGCAAATCATCCATACGCTCCACCAGCATATTCCCAAGAGACTCCTTATCAGTAATATCCTCACGGTAGTCCCACAGCTCTTTTATGTTACCGAGGTCATTAAAGGATTTAACATCACTCATCACCAACTTAACGCTATAGGTGTCTTCATCCCGAGACTCATACTTTGGTTCCTGATCAAGTTTCACTTCATAACCGGGAAAATCCTCTCTTGTTTCTAACTGCTCCACCACCAATTCGGCAATCGTACCCTCAGGCTCCGCTTCTAATGAGAAGGCTCCCGCTTCCAGTTTCTGAAGCAAACCAAAATCCTCATGAATTGCGGATACCGGGTTTTCCGGAAGATGCAGAGGAACCTTAAGACTGCTTACCTTCTCCCAATCTCCTTCGTCGGTTCTTTTTATCCGGATATTTTCCGGCAGAACAAAATTTTCCCGGGGAGCCTCCTTCATGGTTTCCTCATACACCCCGGTGATTGCGTTTTCCATGCTGTCCTCTTTCCAAACTTCTTCTTCAAGGAGTCGGTTATAAAACCGATCATAGCCTTCCTTTAACTCCGGAAAGGAGAGAATAACCTCATATTCCATTTCATCTTCCTCTCGCGAGACCTCTTTCACGTGCTGGATTTCAACCAGCTCAGCAAGAAAAGGATCAGATCCTTCCTCCACCGTCTCTTTAATATTTCCCAAGGTTTCTTCCATGGCTTCACGCCTTGCGGAAGCATCCCGTTGGCGACTCATATATACACTTCCGATTATGATACCGATCACCAGTACCAATACAACTCCCACAACAACTTTATTATCCCGAAGCTTTCCCATAAAAATCCCCTTTCTACCCTTTTCTGTAACCTAAATTCTACGTCGCTTTACGAAAACCATTAAAAATCGATATTTCCGATGAACCTACGAAGAATTCAAGTAGTTGATTCTACATTTTAACATTTCTTGCACCCCCTTTCAACAAAATCATTTCTAATATTCTTATAGCACTTGATTTTGAAAGCGCTTAATAAGCCCCTTATTGAAGCAACATTAGACCTGAAATATTAAGGACATTCTTTTCAAAACTCAACATAAACATTTTTCATACACTTCCTTATAAGGAAATTTTTCAGACAGTTTCATAATGACAGACCTAGCCGTTTTAATAATTTTGGCAGCAAGAAACACGTATTTCAGACGGAATGTTTTGATTTGCTGTCTGTATTCAGACACGGCAAGGTAGTCAAACTTAAATAACAGAAACAGATTGTATGATAACATCATCATTTGAAAGACTGCTTCATTTGCCCAAAATGATTTTAGCAGAAGGTGACCCACTGCCATGTCGTATTTAGCTTCTTTGATATAATTTTCAGCGTTCCCACGCTTTTCATATGAGATAACCACCGCTTCTGACAGTAGTTTTGTATTGGTCACAAAGAAGAAATACTCGTACTCAGAACCTTCTAGCAGGCATAACTGTGCTCTCTCTTTTTCTGGCTTCAGTACACGAGATACGACAAATCTTCTTTTTTTCTCCCACTTATCTAACTTTGTAAACAATTCTGTAGTTTCTCTACCTTCCGCACCCTTAACAATAGAATGGATGAATCTGCTACCTGTGATGCAAGCGTTGAGTAAGCTTTAGCTTTGATTAAGTAGTTGCAGCCAAGAGACTCGATTGTTTCGATGATTTCTTCATCAAAGTAACCACTGTCCATTCGAAAAAAGATTTCTAAGTCGTCTGTTTTTAGGGTGGCTACGATTTCTTTAATCAGTTCAGCAGCACCATTTGCAGTATAAGTATTGCCACTTCTAAGAAATCCAGTGACGTATGCTTTTAATTCGTCGCAAAATGCAAACTGAATATTGTAGCATCTATTGCCGAGCTTTTTAGGATTGTACCCTTTGGTAGCGCCTTCTTGATGGCCTTCTACGTTTATAACACTGCTATCAATATCAATCGTGATGGATGTCAGTTTACTTTTCAAAAGTAGTTTCTTGAATACTTTGAAGTTTATTTCTCTAAACATTTGTGTTGTCTTGAAGTTGAATTTTCCTAAGAATCTTGAGACTGTTTCAGGTTCTTTTACGGTAATATCAAATTCATGTACGAGAGGGTCATTTTTTAAGAGCTTCAAACGTTCGAGCTTATCGATACCTATAAAATGGCCACAGAGCATGGTCTTAATATGATTCATTTTGATTTTGTTCACAGAGTCACTTTCAAAGATGAGATCATTTTCAATCATCTCAAAAATGGCATTTTCTTTTGCATTCTCTAACAGAAGGAAAAGTCCTGCATTTGATGTTAGATTCTTAGCATTAAAATCAATTTTATTAATCATAGGCCATCTCCTTCGCAACGTTTTTTTTGCTATATTCTTACCCAATGAGCAAGGCAAAAAACATATAAATAGGGTCTTTCTGCTGTTATTTCCTTTCACCCAATAGGTGAAAGGATGGATTTGGCTTAACCATTATAAATGCTTGCTTAAAAGGTTATATGAGTAGGGCTCACGTAGAATCTAGGTAAACCATACTTTGAAACTTAAAAGAATGCTGTATGGACAGTTAGAAGGTACTCATGTAAAATAAAACTAAAGGAAAACTAGATTGAATTGCAATGATAGGGCCTAACCATGAATATTAATAACTAATATAATGTCATAATCCGCTACATATAATTAATGATAAGATTCAAAAATAGTTTATTATGAAAGTATTCGAAAGGGAAAGGGATGAAAGCCTATGAAAATACTGCATACAGCAGACTGGCATATTGGAAAGCTGGTACACGGACTACATATGACTGAAGATCAGAAATATTTACTACAAGAATTGATTGAACTCTTAAAAACAGAAGAGGTGGACGTATTAATCATCGCAGGGGATGTATATGACCGCTCTATTCCACCTACCGAGGCGGTGGAGCTGTTAGACGATGTATTGTCAAAAGTTGTACTGGACCTGGGGATCAACGTTATCATGATCTCCGGGAATCATGACAGTCCCGACCGCTTGGATTTTGGCAGTAAGCTGCTTCGAGACCGGGGACTGCATATTGTGGGGAAACTTCAAAAGCGTATTGAACCGGTGATCCTTGAGGATGAATACGGCGAGGTTCATTTTTACCCCATCCCCTTCAGTGAGCCGGCGGTAGTAAAAGCCCTTTATCAAAAGGATGCGCTTACAAACCATGATATGGCCATGAAAACCGTGTTAACCCCTATTACGGAAGAACTCGATCAGAATATCAGAAACATCTGTATCAGCCACGCCTTTGTGGTGGGTACGGAAGAGCCGGAAACCAGTGAGTCGGAGCGGCCGTTAAGTATCGGCGGATCGGAGTACGTCAGTGCAGAGTATTATCACCCCTTTGATTATGTAGCTCTGGGTCATCTTCACCGCCCACAAAAGGTTTCAAAAGAAAGCATCCGCTACGCCGGATCCTTACTGAAGTATTCTTTTTCCGAAGCGAAACAGAAAAAATCCGTCACCTTAATTGATTTGAAGGAAAAAGGGGAAATGACCATCGACGAGAGAGTCCTAAAACCTCGGCGGGACCTTCGGGTGATTGAAGGGGATCTGGAGGATTTGATGAATCCGGAAGTCTACAGCCTCGGGAATACGGAGGATTATATCCATGCCGTTTTAACGGACCCGGGCTCTCTTTATGAACAGATGCAAAAACTACGTTCTGTTTATCCAAACATTCTGCAGCTGGAAAGAGTACGGATGGAGCTTTTAGGAGACCATGGGGATGAAGTTGTGGAGATGAAAGGGAAAAACCCCAGGGAATTGTTTTTGGAGTTTTACCGAAAAGTTACAGGAGAAGAAGAGCCGACTAAAGAGGCTTTAGAGTATTTTTCAGAAGTGTACGAAGAAATTGAGCGGGAAGAGAGGGATGCCTGATGAAGCCCATTAAATTAACCATGAGTGCCTTTGGACCCTATCAAGAGACCGAGGTCATCGATTTTCGGGAGTTAAAGGAGCATCACCTATTTTTGATCACCGGCCCTACGGGAGCGGGAAAAACTTCGATTTTTGATGCTATTTGTTATGCCCTCTACGGAGAGACCAGCGGTAGCGATCGACCGGAAAAGAGCATACGCTGTCAGAACGCATCTCCGGATATACTTACAGAAGTGGAATTCACCTTTGAATTGAAAGGGAAGGAATATAGGGTTTATAGGCGACCCAAGCAGGAACGACCGAAAAAAAGTGGGGAGGGAATGACGGAAGCCCCGGGGGAAGCCAATCTTTTTCTGCCGAATGAAGAGCGACCCATTACCAGCCTTACCGGTGTTACGGGAAAGATCACCGACCTTGTGGGACTGGAGCTTAGTCAGTTTCGCCAAATTATGATGATTCCCCAGGGAGAATTTCGAAAGCTCTTAGTGGCCCCATCTACTGAACGAACGGAGATCTTAAAACGAATCTTCAAAACCCATCTCTATAGTGATTTACAAGGAAAGTTTAAGGAGAAGAGTCGGGATCTTGAGAAAAAGATTGAGCAAAAAGTGTTTCAACGGAAAAATGAACTGTTAAAGCTGGCCTATGATCCCGGTGCATTGTTGGGAGAAGAAATCCACCGGGAACTTCAAAAAGAAAACCTTAATATTGATAAAATAATCGAGTTGGTAAAAACAAGCCTGGAGGCTGATACTGAAGCCTTAAAAGATTTTAAAAAGATCAAAGAAGAAGAGGATGAAAAACAGGGAAAACTTTATGAAGAGCGGCAAAAGGCAGTGGACAACAATCAAAAGCTGAAGGATCTTGAGGAGCTGGAAAAAGAGTTAAATGAGCTGAAAGAACAAAAAGAGACCATCAAGAAAAAAGAAGAGGATCTTGAGAAAATTCAAAAAGCTGAGAAGGTAGAACCGAAGCGAAGATATTTTCTGGAGCGTAAAAAGGAAGCGGAGAGAAAAAAGCAAGGGATCAATGAGGAAAAAAAAGGACTTGAAGCATTGAAAAAAGACCTTGAGACCTTGGAGCATGAAAAGATAGAAGTCACTTCTGAGGCCTATACAAAGGATCTGGAAAGCTTAAAAAAAGAAGCCTCCAAGTTGGAAGAATATCGAGCCGTACTAAAGGATGTTCAAGGGATCAATAAGGAGTTCAAAGAGGCGGAGCAGCGTCGAAAGAAGGCCTCGGAAGAGCACCGGAGAAGTAAAGAAAACCTGGAAAAATGTAAAAAAGACATAGAAGCTAAGCAAAAGGTAATGGAAGAATATAAGGGGGCGGAAAAGAAGCTTTATGAAAAGGAAAAGGAGCTTTCAACACTGCAGCAGTTGATTACTCTACTACAAAAAACTGAAAAAACCATGGTAAACCTTCGGGAGTTAGAAGAGGATGTAAAAACTAAGGAAGCTGCTTTTGGAAAGTTTGAAGAAGCATGGGAAAAGGCAAATCATAATTGGAAAGAAAAACGGAGACGTTATCATCTTAATCAAGCGGCAAATCTTGCCAAGGAACTTGAAGAGGGGGAACCCTGCCCGGTATGCGGGAGTGAAGATCACCCCACACCTGCGGAGTTTTCCGAGAAAACCTGTACCATAGAAGAAGTGGACCAAGCAGAAGCGATTGTAAATGATGCGGCAAAAGCGAAAAACAATGCTCAAATGAATTTGGAAAATGCCAAAACCCGAAAAGCCAGTGAAGAGGATGCGGTAGAAAGCTCTTACGTTGAACTGGCTAAAATCTTGGAATCAAATCGGGTAACCTTTCTCCATGGTGTTGGAGTTTCTAAGGAACTTACAGCAATTTCTCGTATGAAAGAAGATCAGGAAAGAGAAGAAAAACTTCTAAATAACACAATCAAACAAGTGAAACAAGATCAGAAAACCTATGAAGAGGCGGAAAAGAGAAAAACAGAACTGGACGAAAATTTTACTATGCTGACGGAAGAGGAAGAAAAGGCCAAAGAAAAGGTACAGAGTGAAGAAAGTGTCGTGAATCAACTTATTACTCAAGGGGAGACCATGGTGAAGAACATCCCTGTCGAACTGAGAGAAGAAGAGGCTCTTGTAAGCAGAGAAGGGCAGGTTGCCTCGGAATGTAAGAAAAAAGAAGCTCGAAAGGAAAAAATTCTGGAGGACTATCAGAAAAAGCACGATGAGAAAACTACCATGACAGCCTCCATCAACACCGGGGAAAAAGCCCTAAAGGATCTAAATGAACAGCTGGATCAGGAGAAAAAGCATTATGAAAAAGCGCTGGATGAACAGCATATGACAGAAGATGAATATTTACGCTATGAGATGGAAATTCCGAAAAAGAGGGCTATCGAGAAGGAACTGAAGGATTATCATGATGCTCTTAGTAACAAGAAAGCCGCGATCACACAGCAAAAGTCAGGAATTAAGGACTTTGAGATGGCAAAAATTGAGGTGTTGGACCAGCGTATCGATGATTTGAAAGAAGCCCTGGGAAAACTCCAGGATGAAATAGACATCATCAAGCAGCGGAGATTGTCTAATAAAACGGTTATGGATAATGTTGAAAAGTTGAATAAGGATATGGGAAAAGAGGAAAAGGAGTTTAAGACCCTGGGCCATATATCCGATGTGATCAGTGGGAACAATGAAATGAGGATGCCTTTTGAACGGTTTATTCTTCGGAGTTATTTACGAGACGTATTAACTGCTGCCAATCATCGATTCACTTCTATGACCAATGGGCGTTACACCTTAAAACTTGCAGATAGTGTGGAAGACCGACGGACAAGCGGCGGTTTGGATCTGGAAGTGTTTGATCGCTATACCGGCCTTCCTCGATCGGTAAAAACCCTGTCAGGGGGAGAAAGCTTCAAAGCATCCCTTTCCATGGCCCTCGGCCTTGCGGAAGTGGTTCAATCCCACGCCGGAGGTATTATGCTGGATACGGTCTTTATCGATGAAGGCTTTGGAACTTTGGATCAGGAATCCCTAGACAGTGCCATCAACTGCTTGATTGACCTGCAAGAGGCCGGCAGGCTTGTGGGAATCATCTCCCACGTGGAAGAATTAAAAGAGCGGATTCAGGCCCAGCTAATCGTTCAGGGAGATGAAAGCGGCAGTTGGGCGAAGTTTCGGGTGAATTAGAGGAGTTTAACAGGGACAGATGTTTTCTCTTAAGAGAATCTGGGTATAAAAGATCTTAAGTCTTTCGATGATCTAAATAAAACCATGCGATGTACAACTAAAAGGGCAACTTAACCATAAGGTCATTGATAAGAAAGGCAAACATGAGGAGGAAACATCTATGGCAAAATTATTCACTGAGGGAAGATTAAAGGATCTTACACTGAAAAACCGCATCGTTATGGCGCCAATGTGCATGTACAGTTCCGACGATAAAGGCTATGTAAAAGAGTTTCATAAAATGCATTATGGAGGAAGGGCCTTAGGCGGTACCGGACTAATCATACTGGAGGCCACCGCTGTGGAAAAGCGGGGCAGAATTTCCGCTGAAGATCTGGGAA
>PWEO01000169.1 GCA_003553525.1 Clostridiaceae bacterium | reverse complement strand
GAAGTGGTGGATAACAGTATTGATGAGGCCTTAGCCGGATACTGTAAAAATATTAATGTGCTCATAAAAAAGGATAATACCGTGATTGTGGAAGATGATGGTCGGGGAATACCCGTGGATATGCATCCGAAAACAAAGAAGTCCACACTGGAAACCGTACTGACCGTACTCCATGCAGGAGGAAAATTCGGAGGAGAAGGTTATAAAGTATCGGGAGGTCTCCACGGGGTAGGTATTTCTGTGGTAAATGCCCTTTCCGAGTATCTGAAAGCGGAAGTTTTCACCGGCGGAAAGATGTATATTCAAGAATATGTTCGCGGCATTCCCAAAACCGATATAAAAGAGATCGGGGATACGGAAAAAACCGGAACCAGAATTACCTTTAGACCCGATGATGAGATTTTTGAAGAAATCGATTTTCAGTATGATACCGTGGAACATCGTCTACGGGAACTTGCCTTTTTAAATAAAGGCATTCGGATCAACTTCGCCGATGAACGATCGGAAGAGGAGAGTCACTTTTTTTATGAGGGAGGCATTAAGGAATTTGTAATGCACCTGAATAAAAATCGGGAACATATCCACAGTGAAGTGATTTATATCGATAAAGAAAAAGACGATATCGCCCTGGAGGTGGCGCTGCAATACACCACCACCTATACCGAAAGTATTTTCAGTTATGCCAATAATATTAATACCCATGAAGGAGGCAGTCACCTTTCCGGTTTTAAAACCGCCCTCACCCGTAGTATTAACGACTATGTAAAGAAAAACGGCCTTATTAAAGAGAAGGAAGGCTCCTTACTGGGAGAAGACATTCGAGAAGGTCTGACGGCTATTATTTCTGTAAAAATTATGGATCCCCAATTTGAGGGACAAACGAAAACAAAGCTTGGAAATACGGAAGTACGAGGGGCCGTGGATACGCTCACTGCGGAGTATATCAATGCCTTTTTAGAAGAACATCCCAAAGAAGCCAAGCAAATCGTGGAAAAATCCTTACGGGCAAAGAATGCTCGGGAAGCTGCAAAAAAAGCTCGAGAGCTTACAAGAAGAAAAAGCGTACTGGAAAGTACAGCTCTTCCGGGAAAACTTGCGGACTGTTCCGAAAAGGATCCTGCATTATCGGAAATATATCTTGTGGAGGGAGACTCTGCAGGGGGTAGTGCAAAACAGGGAAGGGATCGAAATACCCAGGCCATCTTACCCCTACGGGGAAAAATACTGAATGTGGAGAAGGCAAGACTGGATAAAATATTAAATTTCAATGAAATTAAATCCATGATTACCGCCTTTGGTACCGGTATTGGAAATGAATTTGATATACAGCGGGCCCGGTATCATAAAATTGTTATTATGACCGATGCCGACGTGGACGGAGCCCATATTCGTACCTTACTGCTGACCTTCTTTTACCGGTATATGCGGCCCTTGTTGGATCACGGCTATATTTATGTGGCCCAGCCCCCCCTTTATAAAATTAAAAAAGGGAAAAAAATCATTTATGCCTATACGGAAAAAGAAATGCGGGGCATCGTGGATGAGCTTGGAGATAAAGTGGAACTGCAACGATACAAAGGTCTTGGAGAAATGAATCCCGATCAACTGTGGGATACGACCATGGATCCGGAACATCGAATTCTACTGCAAGTGGATGTGGAAGACGCCACCATGGCCGATGAAATTTTCACGACCTTAATGGGGGATAAAGTGGAACCGAGACGTGCATTTATCGAGCGAAATGCGAAATATGTTCGAAATCTCGATGTTTAAATTGAATAAAAAAAATAAGCTAAATCAGAAATATAATAAGGCAAATCAGCAATATAATAAGGGATAACCACCGGATTATAATATATATGCTTAAGGATTTAGAAATCGGCAAGGAGTGAGTGCAATGGAAGAGGAAAGACAAAACGTTATTCCCATAGGAATTGAAGGGGAAATGAAAAAATCCTATATGGATTATGCCATGAGCGTTATCGTGGGAAGGGCACTGCCTCGGGTGGAAGACGGCTTAAAGCCCGTACACCGAAGGATTCTGTTTGCCATGAAGGAGTTGGGATTTACTCCCGATAAGGCTTACCGAAAATCCGCCCGTATTGTCGGGGATGTACTGGGTAAGTACCATCCCCACGGAGATACGGCGGTATACGATGCCATGGTAAGAATGTCCCAGGAATTTTCAACCAGATATGAATTAATTGACGGTCACGGAAACTTTGGATCCATTGACGGTGACAGTGCAGCGGCCATGCGTTATACCGAGGCAAAACTTACGAAACTTTCCCTGGAGATGACCCGGGATATGGATAAAGAAACCGTAACCTTCAGCAATAACTTTGATGATACCTTGAAAGAACCGGATGTGCTGCCCAGTCGTTATCCGAACCTTTTAGTAAACGGTTCCAATGGGATTGCCGTAGGCATGGCCACCTCCATTCCCCCTCATAATTTAGAGGAAGTGATCAACGGAGTTGTGGACTATATCGATAACCCGGAAATCACCTTAGAGGAATTAATGGAATCCATTCAAGGACCGGATTTTCCCACGGGTTCTACCATTATGGGAAAAGAAAGCATTAAAGAGGCTTATCGAACGGGAAGAGGAAGAGTGGTGGTTCGGGCCAAGTCCGAAATAGAGGAAATGGCCAATAACAAAAGCAGAATCATCGTTACGGAAATCCCCTATCAGGTAAATAAAGCCAAAATGATCGAGCGGATTGCGGACTTGGTAAAACTGAAAAAAATTGAAGGGATTTCCGATCTTCGGGATGAGAGTAATCGGGAAGGAATTCGCGTGGTCATTGAATTAAAGCGGGACGTAAATGCCAATGTGGTTCTTAATAAAATTTATAAGCATACCCAGATGCAGGATACTTTCAGTATTATTATGATCGCCTTAGTGGATGGACAGCCGAAGCTTCTCAATCTGCAAACCATGATTCATCATTATGTAAACCACCAAAAGACGATTATTCGAAAAAGAACAGAATTTGATCTTCGTAAAGCCGAGGCCAGAGCCCATATTTTAGAAGGACTGAAAATTGCCCTGGATCATTTGGATGAAGTAATTAAGCTGATTAGAGCTTCAGAAAGTCCCCAAAGAGCAAAAGAGGGATTAATGGAAACCTTTCAGCTATCGGAAAAACAGTCCACGGCTATATTGGAGATGCGCCTGCAAAAGCTTACCGGCTTAGAGCGGGATAAAGTGGAAAGTGAATACAATGAAGTGATGATTTTAATCGATGAATTAAAAGCCATATTATCCAGTGAACAACGGATTTTGGAAATCATCAAAGAAGAGCTTTTAGAGATCAAAGATCAATTTGGAGATCCCAGAAGAACGGAAATTCTGGCGGATCCCACAGAATTTAAAATGGAAGATATGATTGAAAAAGAGGATGTGGTTATTACTTTAACCCATTTCGGCTATATCAAAAGACTTCCTGTGGACACCTATAAAAGTCAGAAGCGGGGAGGCAAGGGGATATCAGCCTTAAGCACCCGGGAGGAAGACTTTGTGGAGCGAATGATCGTTACTTCAAGCCATGATTATTTATTTGTCTTTACCAACAAGGGAAAAGTCTATAAAATCAATGTCTATGAAATTCCCGAAGCCAAAAGACAGGCCAAGGGTACGGCAATTATAAACTTATTACAACTGGATCCCACAGAAAAAATTGCTGCGGTAATTCCCATGAAGCGGGAAAATGATTTCCAGCATTTATTTATGGCAACCAAAAAAGGGCTGATCAAAAAAACGAAGCTGAACAACTTCAAAAATTCTCGAAAAACCGGACTGACCGCCATTAAATTCAAAGAGGATGATGAATTAATCAGTGTACGCTGCGGCAATGATGATGACGAAATCATGCTGATTACCACCAAAGGAAAGTCCATACGATTCCCTCAATCGGATATCAGAGAAGTGGGAAGAAGCGCTATGGGTGTTCGGGGAATAAAACTCACCGCGGAAGATGAAGTGGTTTCCATGCAGATATTAAAAGAGGGAAGAACCCTGTTACTGGTCAGTGAAAAAGGAAGCGGAAAACGAACGGAACTCTCGGAGTATCGTATCCAGGGTCGAGGAGGAAAAGGAATTAAAACCTACAAAATCACGGAGAAAACCGGTAATGTGGTGGGAGCAAGGCTTGTAACGGAAGATGAAGAGGCTCTGGTAATTACCAACGACGGTACCATGATCCGCTTCAGTATCGACGAGGTTTCAAAAACCGGACGGGATACCAGCGGTGTACGACTTATCCGCACCGATGAGCATAACCATATTGTTTCCTTAGCCATCATGCCCAAGGAAGAAAATCCTGAAGACGATATGGAATAAGCAAAATTAAGAAATTATCAAGAGTCCTTTTTTGCCTTGGCAAAGAGGGACTCTTGAAATTTCTGTAGAATGTTAAAGTTTGTCGAAATAAGTAAAATAGAGAAAAGTACTAAGATTTAACAAAATTTTTCTTTTCATTAATCATAATTTATAGTAAAGTAGTTAATATACATTAAAAATGGGGGAGATTTTATGTCTTTAAAAATAAAGAAAAAATTAGAAGAGGATCATGGAATATGGAAAATGGAGTTGGACGGAGAAATCGACATATACACCGCAGCGGAATTAAAAAAAACCTTTCATGAAATGTTCGAAAAACGAAAGGAACCGGTGGAAATCAATCTGGAAAGTTTAGAATACATCGACAGTACCGGTCTGGGCGTACTTATCGGAGCCTTAAAACGGCTGAAAGAAGAAGATAAACATATTACACTGTTTCACGTGAAACCGAATATCCTTAAATTATTGAACATTACAGGACTAAACAAAATTTTCGTTATTAAGGAGTGAATACACTACTATGAGTCAAATGGAATCCAAGGAAGTTAAAGAAAAGGTAGAACATCATGGAGAAAAAATAGAACTATCCATTCCTAATAAAGCAGAATTCGTAAGCGTGGTTCGTCTTACCCTGGTGGCCATAGCCAACCGCGTAGGCTTTAATATTGAAGAAATTGAAGATATGAAGGTAGCCATCGCCGAGGCTTGTACCAACGCCATTACCCATGGAAAAAACACCCCTTCCGAAAGTATAGACATCCGTTTTACCCTACAGACAACCGGTCTGGAAATTCAGGTAAAAGATAAGGGCAAGGGTTGTGAGGTTGAAAAAATAAAAGATCCTCAAATTGAGGAGTTAAATGAAAGCGGTTTAGGTATTTTTATTATCCGATCCTTAATGGACGATGTCGTGATTCATTCAGAGCCTGATCAAGGTATGACGATTATAATGACAAAAATGAAAGGGTGATGAATTATGAGAAAAAATCCGAACAATAACAATGATTCGGCGGAAAAATTCGAAAAAATGACCAGTAAGGAATTATTCATAGAATACAAAGAAACGAAGGATATTCATATTCGTAATGAATTGGTCCGTCGTTATCTTTATATTGTTGAAATACTTTCCAAAAAATATATCAATAAAGGAATAGAGTATGAAGATATTTATCAAGTGGCATCCCTTGGTTTGATTTATGCCATTGAACGATTTGATCCCTCTAAAGGTTTTGAATTTTCCAGTTTTGCCACCCCTACCATAATCGGTGAAATTAAAAAACATTTTAGGGATAAGGGATGGTCTATTCGAGTCCCAAGAAGAATTCAAGAGCTTAGCAAAAAAATCAATACCTGCAAAAATGAGCTTCATCAAAAATTGCAAAGAACCCCGACTATCAAGGATATTGCCGAATATCTTAATTGTTCCGAGGAACAAATTATGGAAGCTATGGAAGGATCCCAGGTATATACCCCTAAATCTTTGGATTTGACCTATGATAACGATGGTGAGGACAAAGAAATGAAATTCATGGATTTAATCGGGGAAGTGGACAAAAACTTTGATAATATCGAGAATAAAGACTTTTTAGATAAAGTAATCAACAAATTAAACGATGTGGAAAAGAAAGTTCTTCGGGACCGTTTTTTTAATAATCGTACCCAGATGCATGTGGCGGATGAATTACAGGTCAGTCAAATGACGGTATCCCGTATGGAAAAGAAGATTATTGAAAAATTTCAAAAAGAATATAAAAAAACCACGGTATAAAATTTACCCGAACAAAATCAAAAACAGAGAACAATCTCTGTTTTTTTTATATTATTTTATAAAAATAGCAAGAAAATGGATTGTTAAATGCAAAAACATAAAAATTCCCTATGAAATCCAAAGGAAATGCTATAATAAGTTTATGGAAAAATAAGAATAAGAAAGGCGGAAGCTTTCATGAAAGGAAAAATAAGAAGAATTGCTATTGAAAAAGCCATTATAGAAGCGAAAGAACCGATAAAGGGAAGCGATTTAGCGAAAGAGTACGGAGTGTCCAGACAGGTTATTGTCCAGGACATTGCTCTACTCAGGGCAGAAGGGAAGGGAATTATAGCCACTCCTCAAGGTTATATGCTTCCAAAAAAACAAGAGAAAAGTTTACAAAAGACCATTGTAACCCGCCATAAGAAAGAAGAGGATCTAAAAGAAGAATTGACTCTCATGGTTGATCTGGGAATAAATATTATTGACGTAATAGTTGAACATCCCGTATATGGGGAAATAAGGGGGAACTTAAACATTAAAAGTCGACTGGATATCGAAAATTTCATGGTGCGGTTGGAAGAAGTAGAAGCGAAGCCCTTAGCGGAGCTTACCGATGGAGTCCACATGCATACCATAGAGGTTCCCAGTGAAGCGGTATATGAGAAGCTGATCAACCGATTACGGATAAAAAATTACTTGATTGAAGCTTAGCGTTGTGATATATTTTTACGGTGAAGTGACAAGACAGATGTATACAACTAAAAACAAGGAGGAAAAGGATTGAAAATATCAGGAGAAACCGTTACCGTAAGAAATTATATAACCAAAGCTCTAAACGGCATGGCTTTAGGCTTATTTGCATCCTTAATTATCGGATTAATTCTCAATCAAATCGGGGAAATTTTAAATATTACCTTGCTTCAAAATTTCGGATTTATCGCCCAGCGACTAATGGGACCCAGTATCGGAGCAGGGGTGGCTTTTACCCTGGGGGCACCGGCCTTAGGTATTTTTGCATCCATCGTAACCGGAGCGATTGGAGCCGGTACGGTGACTTTGGAAGAGGGAGTGGCCATCATCGGAATAGGGGAACCGGTGGGAGCCTTTATTGCTGCCCTGATCGGGGTAGAGGTGGCAAAGTTCATTACCGGAAAAACAAAAGTAGACATTGTACTTGTACCCGCCCTTGTAATTATAACCGGAGGATTAGCCGGGGTTTTCGTAGGGCCTGGGGTAAGCTCTATGATGTATTACATCGGAGAATTTATTAACACCACCACGGAACTTCATCCGATCCCCATGGGTATTATTTTAAGTATAACCATGGGAATGCTTTTAACCCTACCGATCAGCAGTGCAGCCCTGGCTATATCCTTAGGGTTGGAAGGACTGGCAGCGGGAGCCGCTTTGGTGGGATGCGCCACCCAAATGGTGGGATTTTCCGTAATGAGCTTTAAAGATAACGGAATCGGCGGATTAATTGCCCAGGGTCTGGGTACCAGCATGCTGCAAATCCCCAACATCGTAAAACGACCCGTCATCTGGTTGCCGCCAATTATTGCCAGTGCTATTTTAGGCCCCATGGCCACCGTGGTTTTTGCCATGGAGAGCAATAGCATCGGTGCAGGTATGGGAACCAGTGGATTGGTGGGGCAATTCGGCACTTATGCCCAAATGGTTGTGGAAAACGGAAATCCTGCAGGAACGGTGCTGTTGAAAATGGGGATTCTTCATTTTCTGCTTCCGGGAATCCTTACGCTACTGATCGCAAAAGTGATGAGAAAGAGAAGCTTCATTGAAGATGGAGATTTAAGACTGTCACAGTCTCAATAAGAATAAGACAAGAGGAATAAGAAAAAATAAATAAAATCGGATCGCAACTATCTTTTATGGATCCTAGGGTGTATAATCACCCTAGGATATTTTTTTATTAAGGAGTGAGTTACCCCATGAAAAGTTTTGGAAAAAGTATATTTATATGGATTATCGGAGCCCTGGTAATCCTGGGACTGTTTTTATCGGAAATATTAAACTGGATAGCATCTTACCAATGGTTTGGTGTACTCGGTTATGAAGAGGTGTTTTTAAAGGAGTTCGTAACGAAAGCCCAGATTTTCATTCCCGTATTTTTGATATTTTTGGGAATATATACGGTATACGTATTATTTCTAAAGAAGAATTATTATAAGAGTTTTGTCATTTACGACAACGGTTTTACCGAGCGGCGGGTAAATCAGATTTTAGGGATTCCCGTGGTGTTTTTTGCCTTTGCCGTGGCCATGAACACCGCAAGTAATTTATGGTTTGAAATTTTGGTGTTTTTTAATCGGGTTCCCTACGGTTTAAGGGATCCCATTTTTGAAAAGGATCTGGGTTTTTATCTTTTTCAGTTGCCCCTATACAACCAAATCATCAGCAGTTTGTTCGGAATTATTTTAGCTCTGATCATGTTAACCGTGATTTTCTACGGATTGATGTTTATTCTTCGAAAACCTACTCTTTACGCAGCCAAGGAGGACTTAAACTTTCGAAGCAGTTTTATGACGAAATTTTTAAAGCTGACCCTAAAGCAACTGACCGTAGTAGGAATTTTAGTTTTTGGACTGCTGGCCCTGCAGTTTTACTTCCTGGGTTTTGATATTTTAAAGTCTTCCGACGGACTGATACACGGAGCCGGATATACGGATATTCATGTAAGACTTCCGGTACTTCGGGTGCAAATGGTGGCTTCTATTATAGCCGCAGCTCTGATTTTCTATGGCTATTACAAGAAAAAAATTAAAGTGGCCCTTAGCGGTCCGGTATTAATTATTCTTATCGGACTGCTCGGCGGTTTAATCGGAGGGGGAATCCAGCAGTTTAGCGTAACTCCCAATGAGCTTAATCGGGAGTATCCTTATATCGAACACAATATTGCCTTTACTCAGCAGGCCTATGGAATCGATAGTATTCAACAACGGGAATTCTTAGCGAAGAATGACCTGAGCCTCGGGGATATACAAAACAATCCCGGAACCATTGACAATATAAGAATTCATGACCATCGACCGACCCTGGAGACCTATAATCAAATCCAAGCCATACGGCTCTATTACCGTTTTGTTGATGTGGATATTGATCGATATCAGATTGATGGGGAATATACCCAGGTGTTTTTAGGACCTAGAGAGCTGGATTTGGAACGACTGGGTGAGAATGCCAGGGCCTCCTGGATCAATCGACACCTCAGATATACCCATGGAAATGGTGTGGTGGTATCCCCCGTAAATCGGGTGACTTCCGAAGGACAGCCGGACATGGTTGTGGGAAATATTCCTCCAAGCACCGATACGAATCTCACCGTTGAGCGACCGGAAATCTATTTCGGAGAGTTGACGGATCATTATATTATTGTCAATACCGAGGAAGAGTTTGAAATTGATACTTCGGATTTGGATGCAGAGGACATAGGAGAAGAGGACCTGGATAATTTTGAAGGGATATACAGCGGCACCGCCGGGATAGACTTAACCCTGGGGAACCGTTTCCTTTACGCCATGCGATACCGCAGTATGAAAATTCTTCTGAATGATGAAATACGAGAAGGAAGTAAGATTGTCTATGATCGTAATATTATGGAGCGGGTACAAAAAGTTGCACCCTTTATTCAGTACGACGGGGATCCATATATGGTAATTCACGAAGGAAGACTGTTTTGGATTATTGACGGATACACTACCAGTAGCAATTATCCCTACGCGACCCCTTATATGGAGACAAACCAGAATTATATTCGAAACTCCGTAAAGGTCGTAGTGGATGCTTATAACGGAGAGGTGGATTACTATATTGCCGACGAAGAGGATCCCATTATTAAAACCTATGAATCCATTTATCCGGTACTGTTTCAAAGTCTGGATGATATGGAAATCGGCCTGAGGGATCATATCCGATATCCCCATTATTATTTTGATCTGCAAACCGAGGTTTATCGAACCTATCATATGACGGAACCCTCTGTATTTTATGATCAGGGGGACTTATGGAATATTGCCGAGGAACGTTATCGTGGTAATGTACAGGAAGTGGAGTCCCATTATATGATTTTACGATTGCCGGAAGAAGAGGAAGAGGAATTTATTCTTTCTCGAATGTATACCCCTAAGGATTTACGAAACATGACAGCCATGTTGGTAGCCAGAAACGACGGGGAAGCTTATGGAGAGTTGATTTTATATGATTTTCCAAGGGATCGGAATATTTACGGACCCATGCAAATTGAAAATCGCATTGATCAGCGCTCAGACATTTCCGAGAGCTTTTCTCTCTGGGATCAGGGAGGATCTACGGTGATTCGGGGAAATCTGATGGTGATTCCCATCGAGAATTCCATTCTTTATGTGGAGCCCATTTATCTTGCTGCTGAAGGGGGACAAAGTCTTCCCGAGGTAAAACAGGTGATTGTGGCCTATGGAGATCAGGTGGAGATGCATCCTACCCTGGAAGAAGGTTTAAACGCCATATTCGCTGATCGATTAGGAGAGATGGAAGAGGATTTAGAGGAAGCCATGGATGAAGAAACCTCAGAAGAAGTTCTGGAGGAATTCCTGAATCTTCAAGAGTTGATTCAACAGGCCAACGATACCCTGGATGCAGCCAATGAATCTCTTAGAGACGGAAACTGGCAGGAATACGGAGATCTTATGGACCGGCTGGAGGAAATACTAAGGGAAATGGCGGAAAGAGATTTATTATAATGACATTTAACAAGAGCACGAAAGCTTCGAAATATTCAAAAAATAATCAAAAGAAGCTTGTCAGTGGGGCTGAATTATGATAAAATACCATTTAATATATACTACTGAGAAGGGAAGAAGTAAATCCTTCAGGTCTATAGAGAGTCGATGGTTGGTGAAAATCGATGACCGAAAGGATTGAATCCGTCCCGGAGTATTGGAGTAATGCCCAAGGGTTTGCAGTCCTTATTCTGCATCGAGTGGATTTTAAGCGGAAAATAAGTTTAAAATCAATTAGGGTGGCAACGCAGATCAACTTCTGTCCCTTTACCGGGATGGAAGTTTTTTTATGGAATAAATTCTAAATTATGATAAGACTGTGCAAGGAAAATTATTGAGGTATAAAAGAGTACAAAAACCTGCAATTAAATATTAAAGGAGGAGAAGAAGATGCTGGATATTAAAAGAATCAGAAGAGATTTGGAAGAGGTTAAAAAAGCCATGGCTAGACGAGGGGAAAACCCGGAAAATTTACAGGAGGTCCTGGCCCTGGACGATGAAAGAAAAGCCCTGCTGGGGACCGTAGAACAAATGAAAAATGAACAAAAAGTTGTGTCCAAGGAGATTCCGAGACTGAAAAAGGAAGGGAAGGATCCTACAGAAACCTTAGAGGAGATGAAAAAATTATCTCAGGAAATCAAAGAGTACGATGAAAAGGTGCGGGATGTGGAAGAAAAAATTCACTATAAACTGATGCGAATTCCCAACGTCCCCCATCCCGATGTTCCCCAAGGGGAAACCGATGAGGAAAATGTGGAAGTTCGAAAATGGGGAGAGCCGAGAACCTTTGATTTTAACCATAAACCCCATTGGGAAATTGGAGAGGATCTGGGAATTTTAGATTTTCAAGCCGCCGCCAAGGTTACCGGTTCCAGATTTACGCTGTATCGAGGTCTAGGCGCACGGTTGGAGCGGGCGTTGATCAACTTCATGATCGAGCTTCATACAGAGGAACATGGCTACACGGAAATGCTGCCCCCTTTTATGGTAAACAGGGACAGTATGACCGGCACGGGACAGCTTCCGAAATTTGAGGAAGATGCTTTTAAAATTCCTCAAAAAGATTATTTTTTAGTGCCCACCGCCGAGGTGCCCGTGACCAATATATACCGGGATGATATTTTAAAAGCCGAGGATCTGCCCCAGAAGTTTGTGGCCTATCCCCCCTGTTTCCGTTCTGAGGCAGGCTCTGCCGGGCGGGATACCCGGGGACTGATTCGTCAGCATCAATTCAATAAAGTGGAGCTTGTGAAGTTTGTCCGACCCGAGGACTCTTACGCAGAACTGGAAACCTTAACCGCCAATGCGGAAAAAGTACTGCAGATTTTAGAGATTCCTTACCGGGTGGTAAGGATCTGTACCGGAGACTTAGGCTTTACCGCGGCCTTTAAATACGACATTGAAGTTTGGATGCCGAGCTATAACCGGTACGTAGAGATTTCTTCTTGCTCCAACTTTGAAGACTTTCAAGCCAGAAGAGCCAATATCCGCTATCGGCCGGAAAATGGAAAGGTGGAATTTCTCCATACCTTAAACGGATCCGGACTTGCGGTGGGAAGAACCGTAGCCGCCATATTGGAAAATTGCCAGGAAAAAGACGGTTCCGTGAAAATTCCCAAGGCCCTGCAAAGTTATATGGGAAATGTTGAAGTGATTGAGAATAAGTAAAATCACTGTAAAGTGTCAAGTAAATCCTTTAGGGATAAATAAATTCCCTAAGAAACCTTGGAAAAAACCGAAAGAAACATTCAGAATACAAAAAAGGTAAGGGACTGAAATCCCTTACCTTTTTTTAGACTTTAAAGATTAATTATTGAGTAATGACGGACAGGAACTAATTTAAGGATTTATTTTAGCGGGCTCCGCTTCAGGAGTAGGAGCTGTAGCCGGTTTATCGTAAAAAGAGTCAATAAATAAAGCAATTGCACCGTCTCCTGTTACGTTACAAGCCGTTCCAAAGCCGTCTTGAGCCATGTATAGGGCAATCATTAAGCCCAGTTGTGCTTCACTAAAGCCCAGGATGGTTCCCAGGAGTCCAAGGGCTGCCATTACTGCTCCACCGGGGACACCGGGAGCCGCTACCATGGTTATACCCAGTAACACAATAAAGGGTAGGAATTCTACGAATTGCGGTGTTTGCCCCCCAATAATCAGTACCGCTACAGCGCAGGCCACTAAGGTAATGGTACTGCCGGCTAAATGAATGGTTGCGGAAAGGGGAATAACGAAATCTGCAATTCTTTCACTGACCCCGTTAGACTTCGCGCTTCGTAGGGTTACCGGTATAGTTGCAGCACTGGACATCGTTCCAAGGGCTGTGGTATAGGCGGGAAGCATTTTTTTGATCGCAGCAAATGGATTTTTTCCGGTCCGGGTTCCTGCAATACTGTACTGAATGATTATATAGCCCAGATGCATAAGAATAATCAGGATAAAAACCTGTCCAAATACTTGAAGGGTTCGGAAGGCCTCTCCGGAAGCGGCCATGTCGGCGAAAATACCGGCGATATGAACAGGTAAGAAAGGAATAATTACTTTTTTGATAACACCGACGATGATTGCACGAAATTCTTCCATGAAGTTAAATAAGGTTTCTTGAGCTTTTTCATGTCGTAAAAAGTTAATGCCCAGGCCAAAGATGAAAGCCGTTACAAGGGCGGTCATAACTCCCATGATTGGAGGAATACTTAATTCAAGAATAGGGGTTAATCCAACGGCATCAGGATCTCCCGCGGTACCATCGGCAATAATTCGTGGAATAATTGCAATGGAAATAAAGAAAGCAACAATGCCCGCGGACAGGGTAGAAAGATAAGCAATCCCTGCGGTACCGGCCAAAAGTTTTCCGGCTTTAGAGCCAAGTTCTGCAATACCGGGGATGATGAAGCCTAAAATGATTAAGGGTACGATGTAGCCCAGCAGTCCGCCGAAAATATGGGTAAAGGTATATAGTAATCGACCAACCCACTCCGGAAAAAACAGACCAATGAGAACACCGGAAATAATACCAATAATCAAGCGAGGTAATAAACCGATCTTTTTCATAAAATCACTCCTTTTCTAATAAAAATTATAATCTATAAAGTCTATGTTAATCATATTTTATAGAAGTTTTGAAAAGGTTGCAATAGCTAAAG
>PWEO01000210.1 GCA_003553525.1 Clostridiaceae bacterium | reverse complement strand
GAGAGCATTGCCTCGGAGGAAGAAATCCAGTTCTCCATAGAACTTGAACGGGAATCCTTAGGTTACCCCTATGGTTCCTATGTTTTGGAAATTCGACTGCGGGATGATGTGGCTCCTTTGGATTCTGAGGACCTGGAACTTGCTTTTTCCTTTGAAGAAAACTTCACCTATATCCCGGCAATAACAGATATTACCCGCAGTGAAACTGCGTTAACGCTTTATTTTCCAACCAGTATGGAGGACTACTCCGTACCGGTTACCCGAATAATTCCTTACACCTCCATGCAGATCCGAGCCACGGTGGATGGTCTCTTTGACGGACCCCACGAAGATCTGGGACTGACAATCCCCGAAGAAGGCATTATGCCCCCTTGGCGGAACCTTGCCTTTGACAATGGCCTCGCCACTATTAATCTCAGTGACGATCTGGAGATATTTGATGAAGACTCTGCCCTCGGGCAACAGGCGTACCGCGCCTATGCTTATTCGGTTAATGCCACAAGCTTTACCGACCGTGTGCAGTTTACCTTTAATCGGGGGACTCGGGAGGAAGCCTTTGGAGGTTTTCCCGTGGATGATCCCGTTACCTTGCCGGAGGGACCGGTTATGTACTTCGGATATGAAACCGATACAGAAAGACTTTTACTCGTACCAAGGTATCTTCAAAAAGATTCGTCCTTTGTGGAAAGTCAAAGCTATTACAATGCAGATTATGAACTGGAAGATCTCGAGGGCTTTTATCGCTTGTTAACTTTAGAAGGAAATCCCGACTTTTATAATGAACAGCGGCTGCCGGTTCTTCATAGTTCAGTCGAACTGAATAACGTTGAGTTGGAGGATAACACCCTGGAGATTACCTTTGGTGAAAACTTTACGGAATATCTCTCCGACGACGCTCAACATGCGGTGCTGGACGGGCTGCTTCTTAGTTTCACCAGCTTTTCTAATATTGATTCTGTTGTATTTCATATTCTGAATTATGAAGAGGATACCCTGGGGCACTATTCCATCGGATCTCCTATGGAACCGCCAAGTCATGTGAATCCGGAAGAGCCCAGGGACTAATCTCAGAGAAAAAAATTATAGAACGATTGAAATTAAAAGAAGGTTGATCTTTAAAAAGATCAACCTTCTTTTTTATTATATTTCTCAAGCGAAAACTACGCCGCCTTCAGTCATGAGAGGTTTAAGCCTAAGCTTTATCCATAACTTCCTGCACTTCCTCAAGCATTTCCCTGATGGGAAGGTCATAGGGACACTTCGGTTCACAAATTCCACATTTTATGCAATCGGAAGCTTTCTTATCCAGGGCATCATAGCGGGTCTTCGCCCATTCCTTTAGATTATACCTTGTATAATAACCCTCCATTAAGAATTGTGCCGGGATATCAATTCCCACGGCACAGGGTGCGCAGTAACCGCAGCGTCGACAAAATCGATTGCCCAGCTTCCGTTGGATTTCCTCGATTCTTTCCTGCTCCTTATTGGTTAATCCGTAATCCTTTGCGGGAACCGAGGCGTTTTCCCTAACCTGCTCAATCGAATCCATCCCCGGGATAATTACGGAGATATTGGGATTGTTTAGGATGTATTTGATGGCCAAAGTTCCGTCATCTAAAGCGCCTCCCGCCAAGGGCTTCATTACAATCACTCCGATTCCTTCTTTCTTCGCTTTCTCAAATACCTTTTCTCCCTGACTCTCCACAATATTATAAGGAAACTGAATACTGGCGAATTTCTTGCTGTCCACGGCTCGTTCCGCCATATCCACATCATGTCCTGTAAAACCGATAGCCCTGATCTTTCCCGCCTCTTTGGCTTCCATCAATGCTTTATAGGCGCCATTTTCTCCCATAATTTCCTCATACTCTTCAATTTTACGAACATTATGAAGTTGATATAGATCTATAACCTCTGTTTGAAGGTTGCCTAAGCTGATTTCAATATCTTTTTTCATCCCCTCATAACCCCGCTCCATGGACTTTGTTGCCAGCACCCATTGCTCTCGGTTACCCAAAATGGCTTTTCCGATGACTTCCTCACTTTTCCCGTAACCCCTTGCAGTATCAATAAAATTGATTCCTGATTCCAGACAGGCTTTAACCACTTCTACGCCCTCTTCATCGGTAATTCGTTGGATGGGGATGCCGCCAAAGCCAATAACGGAACCTCCTAAAACTATTTTTCCCAACATTCTTTTTTCCATGTACTCACTCCTATAACCGTTGTATTCAAGTATCCATTCGATTTAACATTCCTGGTGGCTAGTTTCAAATTGTTTGATAGCAATAAGAGACTCTCATTACTTTTTATCCTCATCCTCCACTTCCTCGTAGTCCACGTCTTTTACATTCCCAAAGTTATTTCGGGATTCCTCGCGAAAAGGTGAGTTTGGGTCTTTGGAAGCCTTTTTATTGGTAAAACCTCCATGATCTTTGTAATATACATTTACGGTACCTTCGGTGATCATGGACTTGATTTTTCGTTTAATGGACTTAATTAGAAAAATTCGGGTAAAGGGGATTACTAAAACAAACCCGAATACATCGGTGAAAATCCCCGGGGTTAACAGCAGGGCTCCTCCAAGCAGGACGCATAAGCCGTTGATCAGCTCATCGCCGGGCATTTTTCCCATGGCCATATCCTGCTGGATATTTCTAATGATCTGACGACCTTCGCTTTTCGCTAGGACCGCCCCTACAACCCCGGTGATGAATACCAGCATAATGGTATTGAAAACGCCGATTTCATTGCCGATTTGTATTAAAATATACAACTCTACGATGGGAACCACCGTAAACAGTAGAATTAACCTTCCAAGCATATTTTCCCCTCTCAGGACTGATATATTTTTTCCAGCAACTGATATACTTCCGGGTAGGATTTTTTAAGATTCACCGGTCGTTTTTTCTCTTTATCCAAAAATACATGTTCCGTAAAACCGGTGGCTAAAAGTTCCTGCTCCTCCCGCAAAATCCGGTAATGAAACTTAATTCTGCTGCCCCTAAACTTCTCGATCCAAACTTCAATTGTCAGAGCGTCATCATAGAGTGCAGAACTGATATATTTACAGTTCACTTCAATCACCGGTAAAAAAATTCCCAACTTCTCCATCTCTTTATAGCTCATTCCCAGCTCTTTTAAAAATGTGGTTCTTGCCACTTCAAACCAGGGAAAATAATTGGAATGATAAATAATTCCCAT